>NZ_BAAASJ010000039.1:0-181728 GCF_039532825.1 Streptomyces vastus | reverse complement strand
TCCCAAGACCACAACCAGGTCTTGGGAGCCGACGTCACGCACAGGCCCGAAATAACCAACAGCATCCCGACTGGGAGACGGGGCCCTCGCGCGAGTGCCGAGCAGGCGAACTCAGCAGGGTTGAACGGGAACTCAGTAGCGGCGCGTGATCAGCGCCCGCTTCACTTCCTGGATCGCCTTGGTGACCTCGATGCCGCGCGGACAGGCGTCCGTGCAGTTGAACGTCGTGCGGCAACGCCACACGCCGTCCTTGTCGTTGAGGATCTCCAGCCGCTGCTCACCGGCCTCGTCACGCGAGTCGAAGATGAAGCGGTGGGCGTTGACGATGGCGGCCGGGCCGAAGTACTGGCCGTCGTTCCAGAACACCGGGCACGAGGACGTGCAGGCGGCGCACAGGATGCACTTCGTCGTGTCGTCGAAGCGCTCACGGTCCTCGGCGGACTGCAGACGCTCACGCGTCGGCTCGTTCGTGTCCTTCGTGATCAGGAAGGGCATCACGTCCCGGTACGCCTGGAAGAACGGGTCCATGTCCACGACCAGGTCCTTCAGGACGGTCAGGCCCTTGATGGGCTCGACCGTGATCGGCTTCTCGGGCCTGATGTCCTTGATCAGCGTCTTGCACGCCAGGCGGTTCTTGCCGTTGATCCGCATGGCGTCCGAGCCGCAGATGCCGTGCGCGCAGGAACGGCGGAACGTCAGCGTCCCGTCGATGTCCCACTTGATCTTGTGCAGCGCGTCGAGGACGCGCTCCTTCGGGTCGATCTCGACCTGGAAGTCCTCCCAGGACGCCTCCGCGGAGACCTCCGAGTTGAAGCGGCGGATCCGGAAGGTGACCGTGATGTACGGGGAGTCGGCGAAGCCCGGCTCGGGCTTGGCGTCTTCCTTGTCGAGGGTCGGGGTTGCCATCAGTACTTACGCTCCATCGGCTGGTAGCGGGTCTGGACGACCGGCTTGTAGTCGAGCCGGATCGACTCGGTGCCGTCGTCGCCCACCGCGCGGTACGCCATGGTGTGGCGCATGAAGTTGACGTCGTCACGGTTCGGGTAGTCCTCGCGGTAGTGACCGCCGCGCGACTCCTTGCGGGCCAGCGCGGAGACGGCCATAACCTCGGCGAGGTCGAGCAGGTTGCCCAGCTCGATGGCCTCCAGGAGGTCGGTGTTGAACCGCTTGCCCTTGTCCTGGACCGAGACGTTCTTGAAGCGGGCACGCAGCTCGGCGAGCTTCTCCACCGCCGTCTTGATCGTCTGCTCCGTACGGAACACCATCACGTTGGCGTCCATGGTCTCCTGGAGCTCGCGGCGCAGCTCGGACACGCGCTCGGTACCGGTCGAGTCGCGCAGCATCTCGACCTGACCGATCACGAACTCCGCCGGGTTCTCCGGCAGTTCGACGTACTCGGCCTTCGAGGAGTACTCCGCCGCGGCGATCCCGGCCCGCTTGCCGAACACGTTGATGTCGAGCAGCGAGTTGGTGCCCAGCCGGTTCGCGCCGTGCACCGACACGCAGGCGACCTCACCGGCCGCGTACAGACCCGGCACGACCGTGGTGTTGTCGAGCAGCACCTCACCCTCGACGTTCGTCGGGATGCCGCCCATCGCGTAGTGCGCGGTGGGCTGGATCGGGATCGGGTCGGTGTACGGCTCGATGCCCAGGTACGTACGCGCGAACTCGGTGATGTCCGGCAGCTTGGCGTCCAGCTGCTCCGGCGGGAGGTGCGTGAGGTCGAGGTAGACGTGGTCGCCCTCGGGGCCGCAGCCACGGCCCTCGCGGATCTCCGTGTAGATGGACCGCGAGACGACGTCACGCGAGGCGAGGTCCTTCATGACCGGCGCGTACTTCTCCATGAAGCGCTCGCCGTCCTTGTTGCGCAGGATGCCGCCCTCACCACGGGCGCCTTCCGTCAGCAGGATGCCCATGCGCCAGATGCCGGTCGGGTGGAACTGGAAGAACTCCATGTCCTCCAGCGGGATGCCCCGCCGGTACACGGCCGCCTGGCCGTCACCGGTCAGCGTGTGCGCGTTCGACGTCACCTTGAAGAACTTGCCGCAGCCGCCGGACGCGTAGACAACGGCCTTCGCCTGGAAGATGTGGATCTCGCCGGTCGCCAGCTCGTACGCGACCACACCCGCCGACTTCTTGACGCCGTCGACCTCGGTGATCAGCTGGTCGAGGACGTAGAACTCGTTGAAGAACTCCACGCCCTCCTTCACGCAGTTCTGGTACAGCGTCTGGAGGATCATGTGGCCGGTGCGGTCGGCCGCGTAGCAGGACCGGCGGACCGGGGCCTCGCCGTGGTTACGGGAGTGGCCGCCGAAGCGGCGCTGGTCGATCGTCCCGCCGGGCGTCCGGTTGAACGGCAGGCCCATCTTCTCCAGGTCGAGGACCGAGTCGATGGCCTCCTTCGCCAGGATCTCGGCGGCGTCCTGGTCGACCAGGTAGTCACCGCCCTTGACCGTGTCGAAGGTGTGCCACTCCCAGTTGTCCTCCTCCACGTTCGCCAGCGCGGCGGCCATACCGCCCTGCGCGGCGCCCGTGTGGGAGCGGGTCGGGTAGAGCTTCGTCAGCACCGCGGTCCGGCTGCGCTTCGTCGACTCGATGGCGGCGCGCATGCCGGCGCCACCCGCGCCGACGATGACGGTGTCGTACTTATGGATCTTCATGAGTCTCGTAGCCCCGGATCTAGCGGATGTTCGGGTCGAAGGTGAAGATCACCAGCGTGCCCAGCAGGATGGTGAACACCGTGGCGGTGTAGAGCAGGCCCTTGAGCCACAGCCGGGTGTTCGGCCGCTCCGCGTAGTCGTTGATGACCGTACGCAGGCCGTTGGCACCGTGCAGCATCGCCAGCCACAGCATGGCGAGGTCCCAGGTCTGCCACCAGGGGGAGGCCCAGCGCCCGGCCACGAAGGCGAAGCCGATCTTGGAGACGCCGCCGTCGAGGACGAGCTGGATCAGCAGGTGGCCGATGACCAGGACGACCAGGACGATGCCGGACAGCCGCATGAACAGCCATGCGGCCATCTCGAAGTTGCCACGGGTCGACTTCGGGGTCTTCTTGGTGCGCTGCCGCGGGGCCTCGATGTAGGGCGCCGGGTTGTCGACGCTGTACGCCAGCTCGCCCGCGCCCTCGACGGGGCCGATGCCGGAGGCGGCGCTCTTCTCAGTAGTGGACATCAGGCTCAGCTCCCGAGGACTTCGCGGACGGCGTGGCCGAGAACCGGGTACAGCGCCCCGATCATCAGCACGACCCAGACACCGACGACCGTCCAGAGCATCTGCTTCTGGTAGCGCGGACCCTTGGACCAGAAGTCGACGGCGATGACCCGCAGACCGTTGAGCGCGTGAAAGAGGATCGCGGCGACGAGGCCGTACTCCAGCAGCGCGACGATCGGCGTCTTGTAGGTGGCTACGACGTTGTCGTAGTCCTCGGGGGAGACACGGACGAGAGCGGTGTCCAGCACGTGTACGAACAGGAAGAAGAAGATGAGGACGCCGGTGACTCGATGAGCCACCCAGGACCACATTCCTTCCCGGCCGCGGTACAGCGTTCCAGCCGGCACGGAAGTTCCTCCGGGAGCGGGGATTGGGGCCGCGCCGGCTTGTGCTGTCGGTCGGGCCCGGCCGGGTACGGTCCACCGGCCCTGGCCATCGTAGCGACGTGCTGTCGGGATGCTTACAGCGGGCCTACCCGATGTGATCAAACAGGCAGCGGACGGCTACCCGCTCGGGGGGCGCTTACGGGGCTGGGCGACTGGTTCGTTGCCGGGTGCGGGTCGGTTGTGGGCTGCTCGCGCCCCGCGGCGGAGCCGCTGATGGTCACTTCCCCGCGCCCCCTAAAGGGGCGCTCCTGTGCGGGCCATACGTGTCAAGCGGCCCTTTGCCAGACGGCGCAGCTCCTCGGCCGTGAGGCAACGTTCCTCCTCGGGATCGTTTGCCAAACGTGACCGGATGGCGGCGAGTGCCTGGTCGAGGGTCTCCGCGGGTGGCATGTCGTCCAGGCAGATGACGAAAACGTGGCCGAAGCGGGCCTCGTACGCGGCGTGGGCTGCGCTCAGGGCCGTGTGGGCCGCGGAGTGGGCGTCGGCGGGGATGTGGGGGAGGGGCTCGCGGGTCAGGGCCTCGGAGAGGTCGGCGGGGGTCAGGTCGTACGCCGCCTCGTCGGCCGCGGCGAGCAGGGAGGCCAGGTCCGGGTAGGGGCGGTGGGCGGCGAGGCGGCGGGCCCAGCGGTGGCTGCCGCAGCAGGCGATCAGGGCCCGTTCGGCCGTGTCCGCGGGTGCGGTGTTGAACCGCTCCAGGCCTGTGGGGCTCGGTCTGGAGCGGGTCTGCCCGGGCAGGGCGACGACCTGCCCGGAGTGGCGAGAAGGACGGTGCGCAGGCAGCGTGGGTTCCTCGGCGGTTCGGTGAAGCTCCTGTGGGGGCCTCACGCGCGATTACGGGAGTGGATCAAGTGTGAGATGTGACATTCACGCTATCGAGGTGCGATCGAAGCTGTCCGAGGGATGCCCGAATTTCACCCGGACGGCAGAGTTTCGGATCGTGTGGTGGACGGTGGCGTGGTGAGCTGAGGGCCTAGGTTCGCGGGGGACAGGCAGGGCAATTGATTGGGTGATCTGTGGTGAACGGGCGTGGGCGCCGGGCGACGAGGGGCCGGAGGCCCCAGCTGGTCACGAGCCGGAGGCCTCTGTTGGTCGGGACCGGAGTGATCGTGGCGGGAGCCGCGGCCCTGACGGTCGCTCTGTGGCCGAGCGGAGGCAACGGCGCGCCGATGACACAGCAGCCCACGGACCCGCCCGCGGCCTCGCCGTCGCCCAGTCGTACGTACCCGATGTCGACGACGCCCCGTACGATCCCGGCCGTACGCGAGCACACCCCCGCCCGCGGACCCGGCTGGCGTCCGGCCGGCGAGGGCCGCGTGGTCGTGAACGACGCCGACCTCGCGGACGAGGGGCGGCTGCTCGCCGGGGAGCTGAAGCTCAGGTACGCGGGGACGGGCGACGCTCGCGCCGGGGACGTACAACTGGCCCTCACCGACGAGGACTCCGGGGACGAGTCGTACACGCTGGCCGTCAAGGACGGGCGGGTGCGGATCAGCGGGCCGGCAGAAGCGGGCGTGTTCTACGGGACGCGCACCCTCAAGCAGGCGGTGCGTGCGGACGGTGCGGCGCCCGAGGGGGTCGTACGCGACAGTCCGGCGAAGCCGCAGCGCGGGTTCATGCTGGACATCGCGCGCAAGCACTTCACGGCCGGGTGGATCGAGGACCGGATCCGTGAGCTGGGGGATCTGAAGTACAACCAGCTCGGGCTGCACTTCTCCGACGACCAGGGCTTCCGGATCGAGTCCGGCAAACACCCCGAGGTCGTGTCAGAGCAGCATCTGACCAAAGCCGAGGTGCGCCGCATCCTCGACCTCGCCGCGAGCCGGCACATCACCGTCGTTCCCGAGATCGACTCACCGGGCCACCTCGGCGCGGTGCTCGACGCGCACCCCGATCTCCAGCTGCGCAACGTGAACGGCGTGGCCACGCAGGGAGCCGTCGACATCTCCAAGCCCGCGGCGGCCGACCTCGTGGACGAGCTGCTGGACGAGTACGCGGAGCTGTTCCCCGGGCCTTACTGGCACCTCGGCGCCGACGAGTACCGGGCGCTGATGGTCTCGAACCCCGAGGCGACGTATCCGCAGCTGGCAGTGGCCGCGCAGAAGAAGTACGGGGCGACCGCGGGCGTCGCGGACCTGGCGACCGGGTGGCTCAACGACCGTGCCAGGCTGATGCGCGGGCACGACCGGACGATGCGGGCCTGGAACGACGGCTTCTTCCCCGGGGGTGCCGTTCAGGCATCCGACGACATCCAGGTCGCGTACTGGACGGGCAAGGAGATCGGCGCCCGCCAGCCGACCGAGTACCTGCGGGCGGGCCGCAAGGTGATCAACTACAACGACGAGTTCCTCTACTACGTCCTCGGTCAGCCCAACCAGTTCGTCTACCCCACCGGGCAGCGCATCTACGAGCAGTGGACGCCCCTCGTCCTGCGCGGCACGACTCCGGTTTCCCAGGAGTACGACGACCAGATCCTCGGCGGCTCCTTCGCGGTCTGGTGCGATCTGGCGAACTCCCAGACCCAGGACCAGGTGGCCTCAGGGATCCGTATGCCGCTGCGGGCGCTGGGACAGAAGCTGTGGGATCCGCGGAAGCCGGGGGCGTCGTGGGGCGAGTTCTCCGCACTGGCGCAGAAGCTGGGCTGACGTCCAGTCGGTGCGGTTGGGATGAGTTGACCGTTTCGGTAGCGAACGGCCGTACGACTGTGATGACGTTGGGGCCGAGTTGAACTGCAACGCCGGGGGGAGCCGGAATGGGTTACTGGGGGTACTACGTCGTCGGCAGGAGCGAGTCGCCGCTCGCCGAGCTGGACGCGTTGTCTGAGGCCAAGGGCCTGACGCTGCACGAGAGGGCCGACGACGGCTGGCAGGTGTGGGAGTACCCGATCGAGGACGGCACCGGTGATGTCGGGAACATGAGCCACCTCGCCGAGGAGACCGGCGCGCCCGCGCTCTTCGGGTACGTCATGGACAGTCAGTGTGTGGTCGTCGAGGCCGCCGCTCCGGAAAGCGGGGCGTGGACGAGCTGCCTGGCGAGAGACGCCATGGCCGGTTATCTGGGGGGCGCCGAGAACGGGCTGACGGTCGAGGACTACTTCCTGGAGCCGCGCGACGCCGCCGAGCGGGCCGTGGCCTGGGCCGCCGAGTCGGGCCGTACGGTGCCTGAGGAGCAGCTTCTCGAGGTGTTCACCGCGGACGCGGACCCGTCCGCCGAGATGCTCTTCTTCCAGTTCCTGGACCGGCTCGGGGTGATGCACAGCTGAGACCCGGCGAGATTCGGCCACTCCGTACTGTGACGTTCCGGCCACGGAGGACGCAGTAAGGGGAAGTGCGGGCTCCGCAACAAGAGGCGCCCCACCGTAGGGAGGCGTGGATGAGCCTGGTGGAACTGATCGCTCAGGCCGACGAGCGGGGTCTTGCCGCCAGCGGTCTGGCATGTCTGGACCGCTGCATACCCTTGCTGGGTGGTGACGACGAGGTGCTGCGTCCGTTGTGGGCGAGCCTCGCCGAGGGCGCGGAGGCCGAGGACTGGGGAGAGCGCGTCGCGTGGGCCCGGGCGGAGCTGGCAGCCTCGAAGGCTCCTGAGGGCGACGTCTCCCCCGAGGGCGAAGCCGCCGCGCTCGCCCATCGCATGCTCGACGCCGTGCCCCTGGAGCATTCCGCCGAAAACCTGCGCGCATGGGCCGACGCCTGCTCCGTAGCCGCCCTCCAGGTCCACCGCCTGCTGGACGCGGCGGACGACGGCGCGTCCTCGGTGTCGGCCCGCCGCGAGGGCCGTACGCAGGACATGTCGCCCCTCGTCGCCGCCGAACTGCGCCGCCAGGTCGCCATCCTGGAACTGCTGTCGGGCGGCGGCGCCGCGAGTCTGCGGCAGGCTCTTGACCTGTCGACGGAGGGGCGGCGCGTCTTGCGCGCGGTCGTGTCGCGGCGGGCCCGCGGGCGGGTCTGAGAGGGGACCGAGGAGCCTGCCCGCATTCGTGCCGCTGTGACATTTCTGGACGTCCCGGCGCTGATCGCCTTGGGGGCACGCCCTCGAGGTGATCCATGACGCGTGGCGCGGATCTCGGTACGAACTCGGTGCGAACGAGGACAGTGTTGGGCCAGGGAGGCGAACCCCGCCGCGAGCAGGCGGCCGACGGAGAACTGGGCATGGCCGTCGCGCGGGCGCAGGAGGGGGACGAGGACGCCTTCTCGGTCGCGTACCGGCTGGTGCAGCCCGGACTACTCGGTTATCTGCGCGGCCTCGTCGGCGACGACGCGGAGGACGTGGCCTCGGACGCCTGGCTGGAGATCGCCCGCGATCTGGGGCGGTTCCGCGGGGACGGGGCCGGATTCCGCGGCTGGACCGCGACCATCGCCCGGCACCGGGCGCTCGACCATCTGCGGCGGCAGAAGACCCGGCCGCGGCCGTCCGTGCTGGAACAGGACGTGCTGGAACTCCCGGGCGTGCACAACACGCACGACCAGGCACTGGAGTCCATTTCCACGGAGTACGCCCTGGAGCTCGTCTCACGACTGCCACGCGACCAGGCAGAGGCCGTACTGCTGCGGGTCGTGGTGGGCCTGGACGGTCCAGCCGCGGCGCGCGTGCTGGGCAAACGCCCCGGAGCGGTACGCACCGCCTCATACCGGGGCTTGAAGACCCTCGCTCGTCAGTTGGGTGCCGCAGGTGTGACGGATGACGGCCCCAGGACGCTGGGGGAGTCGGGATGAACGGCACGCGATCTCTGGGCAAGGGCGGACTCGGACATGGGTGAACGACACGACGCCCCCGCCCTTGAAGCCGTCCTCGCCGCCGCCGTACGCGCCGACTCCCTCGACCCCGGCGCCGAGGACCGGGCCCGTGCCGCCTACCGCGCCGCGCGCCAGACGGAAGCCCATGGTGCGCGCACCCGGCGGCGGGACGACTGGCGGCCGCGGGCCCACCGGAGGCTCGGGCGTTCGCTGCGGGCGACGCTGGCCGCACTGCTGACAAGCGCGACCCTCGGCGGGGTGGCCATCGCGTCGATCGGCTCGGTCGGTACCTCGGACGACGACAGCGGCGTACCGCGGCCCTCGAAGAGCGCGCCGGACCGGACCGCGGAGGATCCCGACGCCACGCCTGGGACGCCCGGGCATCGCGACGGCTTCTCGGGCCGGCCCTCCGCTCGTCCTCCGTCCGCCCGGGACCGCGAGGCCGGGCCCTCCGGTCGGCCCGTCAAGAAGCCGAGCTCTCCTGACCCCCGTACGGGTGATGGGCCGACGACTCCGAACAAGCCGGCCGAGCCGGGCAAGCCCGGCAAGGCGGCCGTCCCCCCGAAGAACCCCGGCGGCGGCCCCACCCCCACCAAAGGCACGAAGAACTGATCCGACACTCATCCGATGGTGTGATGTGCCCGGAGAACAGCGGCGATGCGCCCGGAGATACCCGAAGAGGTCCGGAGAACAACATGGCCCGGCGTCTGCGACGGCAACGTGACCATGCCGATGGCAACGGCCGGGGCCGCCACCCCCCACAGGAGAGGCCCCGACCGTCGCGCGGCACGGGCCGCGCGGCGACCCGTACTCTCTACAGCGCCGAGGGTGCGTTTTCTGTCACACCCCGGCGCTGCAAGGCTTGCTAGTACGTTGTACGCACATGGACGACAGATGCTTTCTGGCCGTACCGTGCATTTCGCGCCGGATGCGGGGCAGGACCGCATCCAACGACTTGAGGAACCACGACGGCGAGAACCCGGTCCGCAAGAGCGGCGCCGGCTTAGGCGCAAAAAGGGGCGCGCGTGCTGGGGGACGACGCGGAGCTGACCGCCGCGGTGCTTGCGGCACAGGACGGCGACGAGACCGCGTTCCGGACTGTGTACCGGGCCGTGCATCCACGGCTTCTGGGGTACGTACGGACGCTGGTCGGCGACCCGGACGCCGAGGACGTCACATCCGAGGCCTGGCTGCAGATAGCCCGCGACCTCGAACGGTTCAGCGGAGACGCGGACCGCTTCCGCGGCTGGGCGGCCCGGATTGCCCGCAACCGCGCCCTGGACCACATACGGATGCGCGGCCGGCGCCCCGCGATCGGCGGCGACGAGACGGAGCTCACCGGGCGGGCGGCCGAGTCCGACACCGCAGGTGAGGCCATCGAGGCGCTCGCCACGGGTACCACCCTGTCCCTCATAGCCCAGCTTCCGCAGGACCAGGCGGAGGCCGTCGTGCTGCGCGTAGTCGTCGGCCTCGACGCGAAGACCGCCGCCGAGACGCTGGGCAAGCGTCCGGGAGCCGTCCGCACGGCGGCGCACCGCGGTCTGAAGCGGCTCGCCGAGCTGCTCGGCGCGGATCCGGAATCCACTGGCGCACTGAGCGCCGTACCCCCACAAAGAGAGCCGCGCAGCGACGCGGTGTCGTCCGCAGGTGTGACGCATATGCGTTCGCGGACGCAGAAGGACATGTGATGGCCGACGAGCAGTACAAGTGGTTGGACCGCAGTACAGCGGAACGACTCCTGCGCGGAGAGCCACTCGAAACCGTCGACGCCGACAAGCGCGACCAGGCCGACCGGATCGTCCGCGCGCTGGGCGCGCTGACCGCCGAACCCCCGCTGAGCAGCGCGGAACTCCCGGGCGAGGCCAATGCCATGGCCGCCTTCCGCAAGGCGCAGGCCGGCCGGGACGGCGAGCACGCGAGCCTCGGACACCGCGGCCATTCGCACACGGCCACCTCCGCCGATGTGGGGCTCGTCCGCATCGGCCGCGCTTTGGCGGGACGTCGCGGTCCGTCCCGAGTGGCCCGCCGCCCGGTGCGTTACGGGCTCGCCGCCACGCTGGCCGCCGGGATGCTCGGCGGGGCGGCGATGGTCACCACGGCCGGAGTGCTGCCGTTCACCGACGACGATCCGGAACCCGGAGCGACGGTGACCGCGCCCGCCACCCCGAAGCGTCCGCTGATCACTCCGTCCCCCGGCGGGACGCGGGGCGGCGCCCCCGACGTCCCGAATCGGGACGGCGACACGGGAGGCCCGACCGGCGACGGCTCCCCCTCGGCTCCGGGCGCCGGCGACGACGCACGCAAGGAAACGCCGGGGAGCACACCCCCGGGGCCCGGAGCGGGCGGCGCCGGCAATGAGGCGCGCTCCGCGGAGTGGTGGAAGAAGGTCACCGCCGCCTGCCGGGACGTCCGTGACGGCAAGAAACTCGACCCCGACCGCAGACGCAGCCTGGAGGAAGCGGCGAGCGGGCCCGAGCGCGTACGGCAGTACTGCACGAACCTCCTCGCGCAGTCCCAGGACCGGGACAACGCGGCGCCCGAGGGGAACGGCCAGGGCAACGGTGACTCCGACGACGCCGACGACTCCGACGACGGGGCCGACAAAGGCGGCGGGAAGAACGGGAAGGGAGGGAAGGGTAAGGGCGGGAAGGGCAAGGACGACGAGCCGGGTGAAATAACCCCGACCACCGACTTCCAGCGCGCCGCCACGACCACCGACGTCCAGCACGCCGCCCCGGCCCTCACCACCGCCTCCGCCTAGGCGACCACCTCCGGCGAGGACACGTCGACCCTGGCCTCAGGGGACGGCACGACTCCGCTGTCCTTGACCCCATCCCGGCCCTGACCTGCGTTTTCGTACGCCTTCAAAGGTCTGGCCCGCAGGGTGTGACACTTTCGGCCGCGGCAGCGCAGTATTAAGTGAGCCGACTGGTCATCGGCTGGCGCACGAGCCGGGGTTCCCCCCGTACCCATGGCTCAGTGCACATTGGCGCGGGCGGGACACGTTCCCCCGGTCCCGCCCGCGCCCCATACCTCTCCTCGCGCCCTCCCGACCCCGGCGCTCACCAGTGGACGACGACCTTGTCGCCGCTCCTCACCTGTGCGAACAGTGCCGCGAGCGTCGCCTCGTCCCGTACGTTCACGCAGCCGTGCGAGGCGCCGTTGTAGCCGGTCGCCGCGAAGTCCGAGGAATAGTGGACCGCCTGGCCGCCGCTGAAGAACATCGCGTACGGCATGGGGGTGTCGTACAGCGTCGACACATGGTGGCGTGACTTGAAGGTGACGTTGAACTCGCCCTCCCGGGTGGGCGTGTACTGCGAGCCGAAGCGCACGTCCACCGTCGAGAGGGTCCTGCCGTCGATCATCCAGCGCAGCGTGCGGCTCGTCTTGCTGATGCACATCACGCGGCCCGTCATACAGCGCGGGTCCGGTTTCGCGGCCGGCTGGTCGCCCGCCGCGTACAGCTCCCACTTGCCCGGCTCGTATGTCATGTTCAGCAGTCGCTGCCAGGTCACGGAGTCCGTCTTCCCGGTCTGCGGCAGCCCCCGCTTGCCCTGGAAGCCCTTGACGGCGGCGACCGTCGCCGCGCCGTACGTCCCCGTCGGGCCCTCGAAGAGCCAGGCGATCTGACGCAGCCGGGCCTGCACTTCGCGTACGTCTCTGCCCTGGTCGCCCCGCGACCAGAGCACCTTGGGAGGCGGCGTGGGGGACGGCTTCGGGGGCTTCGCGGCCTGCGAGGGACTGGCGTCGTCGCCGGCGGGGTCGGCCGGCTGGGCAGGCTTCTCGGGACTCTCGGGCTTGGGGTCGTCGGTCTCGACCGGCGCCGTCGAGATGCGTATCGGGTCCGGCTCGGCGGACGTACCGGCGGCCTGGACCGTGCAGCCGCTCACCGCGGCGAGAACCACGACAGCCGTGACTGATCTCCACATGCCTGGAGTACGCATTTGGATCCCCCGTTGCTCACTGTGCCCCTTGAGATGTTTCCCGGGGGTGCTTGGTTGCGAACTACGGGGCATTGTGGTGACCGGGCGCGTAGTTGCGAGCGGTTGTGACCGGGGTCTCGTCCGGGCTGTGAGCAAGCTCCCAGCCTGGGCCTCTCCACCGGCCGCACGGCCACCACTACAGTCCGTGGCGAGGGTCGTCTGTACTGGCGAGTATGTGAAGCAAGCGGAGGCACACACCATGGCGCGCGAGTCGGAGTCCGGACTGCCCATCGAGCCGGTGTACGGGCCGGACGACCTGGAGGGCTGGGACCCGGCCGAGAAGCTGGGGGAGCCGGGCCGCTACCCGTTCACGCGCGGCGTCTACCCGTCGATGTACACGGGCCGCCCCTGGACGATGCGGCAGTACGCCGGTTTCGGCACCGCCACCGAGTCCAACGCCCGCTACAAGCAGCTCATCGCCAACGGCACGATGGGGCTGTCCGTCGCCTTCGACCTGCCCACCCAGATGGGCCACGACTCGGACGCGCCGATCGCGAGCGGCGAGGTCGGCAAGGTGGGCGTGGCGATCGACTCGATCGATGACATGCGGGTACTTTTCGGCGGCATCCCGCTGGACAAGGTGTCCACGTCGATGACGATCAACGCGCCCGCCTCCCTGCTTCTGCTGCTGTACCAACTGGTCGCGGAAGAGCAGGGAGTCAGCGCCGACCAGCTGACGGGCACGATCCAGAACGACGTGCTCAAGGAGTACATCGCGCGCGGCACGTACATCTTCCCGCCCAAGCCCTCCCTGCGCCTGATCGCGGACATCTTCAAGTACTGCAAGACCGAGATCCCGAAGTGGAACACCATCTCGATCTCCGGCTACCACATGGCCGAGGCGGGCGCCTCACCCGTGCAGGAGATCGCCTTCACCCTCGCCGACGGCATCGAGTACGTGCGTACGGCGGTCGCGGCCGGCATGGACGTGGACGACTTCGCCCCCCGCCTCTCCTTCTTCTTCGTATCGCGTACGACGATCCTGGAGGAGGTCGCCAAGTTCCGTGCGGCGCGCAGGATCTGGGCCCGGGTGATGCGGGACGAGTTCGGCGCGAAGAACCCGAAGTCGCTGATGCTGCGCTTCCACACGCAGACGGCGGGTGTGCAGCTGACGGCCCAGCAGCCTGAGGTGAACCTGGTCCGCGTCGCCGTCCAGGGCCTGGCCGCCGTGCTGGGCGGCACCCAGTCCCTGCACACCAACTCCTTCGACGAGGCCATCGCCCTGCCCACCGACAAGTCCGCCCGCCTAGCGCTCCGTACGCAGCAGGTGCTGGCGTACGAGACGGATGTGACGGCGACGGTCGACCCGTTCGCGGGCTCGTACGTGATCGAGAAGATGACGGATGAGGTTGAGGCGGCCGCAGTCGAACTGATGGCGAAGGTCGAGGAGTTGGGCGGCGCCGTCAACGCCATCGAGCACGGCTTCCAGAAGGCGGAGATCGAGCGCTCGGCCTACCGCATCGCCCAGGAGACGGACGCCGCCGAACGCGTCGTGGTCGGTGTCAACCGCTTCCAGTTGGACGAGGAAGACCCGTACGAGCCCCTCCGGGTGGACCCGGCCATCGAGGCCCAGCAGGCGGAGCGGCTGGCGAAGCTGCGGGCCGAACGCGACCAGGGAGCGGTGGACGCGGCCCTGACCGCCCTGAAGAAGGCGGCCGAGGGCACGGACAACGTCCTGTACCCCATGAAGGACGCACTGAGGGCTCGCGCGACGGTGGGCGAGGTGTGCAATGCGTTGCGGGAGATCTGGGGGAATTACGTGCCGTCGGATGCGTTCTGAGCTGGTCGATTACTCCGAATGAGTGATCACGAGCAGCATCCGCCCCTACCCGGTTACGCTCACGGAGGGTGCTCCCCAAAGGAGGGTGCCGTGGCCGTGATGCCGGCGTCAGCCTCGAACTCTCCGTGGACACCCTCCTCGACGGCGACGACTGACCGCTAGCCGAGGACGCCCACACGGGCTGCGTACTCCGTCAGTCCCTCAGCTGTCTCACCTGCCCACCCCACGTAGCCATCCGGCCGTACGAGGAACACCCCGCTGCCATACGCCTCGTAACCCGGTACGCGAACTGTGCGCACCAAGTCCTCTTCCAGCAGCGGCAGTTCGACCTTCGTCCCCACCGCAAGCAACGTCCAGTGCGGCCCCCGGAACGCGTCGAAGAGGCGTACGCCGCCCCGCGTGCCGTCCGGGGCGCGGTCGCCCGCCTGCAGGGCGTCCTCCAGGAGGCCGGTGCGCGTCTCCACCGCCAGGGAGCAGCGCCGGTAACCCAGTCCGAGCTGCTGCGTGGCCTCGCCGCGTCGGGTCTCGCCCCGGTGGACCCGTGTCGACAGGCCCAGCATCTGTGCGGCGAGCGGCAGCCGTTCCTCCTCGTACGAGTCGAGGAGGGCGTCCGGTGCATCGCCCCGCAGGACGGCGCCGAGCTTCCAGCCCAGGTTGTACGCGTCCTGGACGCTGGTGTTGAGGCCCTGGCCGCCGGCCGGTGAGTGGACGTGGGCCGCGTCTCCCGCGAGGAACACCCGGCCCTCACGGACGCGGTCCGCAAGCGCGGCCCGTGGGCGGAAGTCCGAGGCCCAGCGGACCTCGGTCACGGCTTCGGCGGCGAGATGCGTGCGCTTGGCGATGAGCTTCCGGATGCCGTCCAGGGAGAGGTCCGGTGTGGCTGACGGGTCTTCGAAGTCGGCCACGAGCTGGAAGTCCTCGACGGCCGGGAGCGGCCAGACGGCGAGGAAGCCCTCGCCGTCGGCCGGCGGGAAGACGTGCAGGTTCTCGCGGTCGAGTCCGGTGATGCGGACGTCCGCCACCAGCGTGGGGCTCGGGTCGACCGTCTCGCCGGTCATGCCGATGCCGAGCAGCCGGCGCACGGTGGAGCGGCCGCCGTCTGCGGCCACCGCGTACCGGGCCCGTACGGGGGCGCCCGTCGCGAACGTCGCCGTCACCCCGTCCGCGTCCTGCGCGAGCCCGGTGAGCTCGCGGCCGAACGCGACGTCTGAGCCCAGCTCCCGCAGCCGCGCACAGAGGATCTCCTGCGTGCGCCACTGGGGCACCATCCACGGGCCGCCCGCGTACGGTTCGGTCTCCGTTGCCTCGGTCTCGTCGAACATCCGGTGCTCGCCCTGCCGCTTCCCGTCCTGCCAGATCATGCCGACGGGATAGCGACCGCCCGCCGCTCGCACCGCGTCCAGCACGCCGAGGTCGTCGAAGACCTCCATAGTGCGCGGCTGGATGCCCTTGCCGCGCGAGCCGGGGAAGAGCCCGTCGGCCCGCTCGACGACGAGGGCGCGTACGCCCTGGCGGGCCAGGTCGCAGGCGAGCGTGAGGCCGGTGGGGCCCGCACCTACGACCAGTACGCCGGTTTCCTTAACGTCGTTAAGTTCCATGCGGGGAGGATCTCCTTAACATCGTTAAGTTGTCAAGGAGATGCTGCCGGACGGGGTCCGGATAGGGTGCGGACGTGGCTGTGGCGAAGAAGATCGACCGGGCGCTGGTGGCCGACGCCGCGCTGCGGCTGCTGAACGAGGTCGGCCTCGAAGGTCTCACTCTGCGCGCCATCGCCAAGGAACTGGACGTCAAGGCCCCCGCCCTGTACTGGCACTTCAAGGACAAGCAGGCGCTGTTGGATGAGATGGCGACCGAGATGCTCCGGCGGATGAACGCCGATCTCGGCGAGCTGCCGGCGCGGTGGCAGGACGCCGTCACCACCGCGATGCGCGGACTGCGCGCGCACCTGCTGCGCTACCGCGACGGCGCCAAGGTCTACAGCGGTACGCACTTCACGGACACCTCGTACGCGGACCCGATGGAGCGCTACCTCCGGGTACTCACGGCTGAGGGCTTCACTCCGGCCCGCGCCGCCCGCGCCTGGTTCACCGCGACCAGCTACACCATCGGCTACGTCATCGAGGAGCAGGCGATGGGGCCCGACCCGGCCAGGGGCGAGGAGGGTTACGACCTCGCGGCCCGCGCCGAACGGCTCGCCGCGTACCCGCTGGCCGTGGCCGCGGGCGAGGCGATGTTCCGCGACCACGACCGTGGCTTCGAGGAAGGCCTCGCGGCGATCATCGCCGGAATCGACGTGACGCTGCGAGGCTCTTGACGGCGTTCAGCGAGGCGCGTTCAGCGACGAGGCCTCGACAGCGCCGAGCGCAGTCGGGGTCCCAAGCGGTCCTCGACCAGGCGGTTCAACAGCCACGCCAGTAGCAGCATCGTTGCGATCGTCAGCAGGAAGGTCGCGTACGACGGGATGTTCAGGCTCTGGTGGTAGGCCTTGATGGCGACCCAGCCGAGGTGCTCGTGCACCAGGTAGAAGGGGTACGTCAGCGCGCCCGCGACCGTCAGCCAGCGCCAGTGGGCCCAGTTCAGCCAGCCCAGGGCGATCGCGCCGACCGCGACGAAGCCGAAGGTGACGACCAGGATGATGCCGGACGAGGTGCGGTAGGAGAAGAAGTCCGGGTTGGGGGCGTGCCACAGGCCGGCCACCGCGTAGTGCTGGCCGAGCAGCCAGCTGACGAGCACGATGCCCCAGGCGTACGCGTCGTGCCGGTCGCGGTGGATGAGGTAGAGGCCGATGCCGCCGATGAAGAACGGCGCGTACTCGGGCATCAGGATCAGGTCGAGCAGCGGCTCGTTCGCCGCCTCGGCGATCGCCGCGGCCATGGTCCAGCCCGCGCAGAACAGGATGATGCCCTGGCGGTTCGCGCCCGGCATGACGACGCACAGCGCGAACAGCGCGTAGAAGCGGACCTCCGCCCACAGCGTCCAGCAGACGCCCAGCACCCGGTCCACGCCCAGGGGCTGCTGCATCATCGTCAGGTTCAGCAGCGCGTCGCTCGGCGAGACGGCCTTGTACGCCACCGCCGGCAGCGCGAAAACCACTGTCACGAGGATCACCGCCGCCCAGTAGGACGGCAGCAGCCGGGACGCACGCGAGGCGAAGAACGAGCGCAGCGGCCGTCCCCAGCCGCTCATACAGATCACGAAGCCGCTGATGACGAAGAAGATGTGCACGCCCAGGCAGCCGTACGCGAACCACTCGCTCATCGTGGGGAACTGCAGCTTCGCCGAGGAGCCCCACGCCTTCGCGACTTCGCCGTCGCGGCCGCCGTAGTGGTACGCGGCCACCATCAGCGCGGCTATGAGCCTTAGTCCGTCGAGCGCGCGAAGGCGCGAGGCACGGGGCCGGGCGATGATCGGGGGCGGTGGCGTGCCGCCCGCGCCGGTGCCGGTACTGACGGCGATGGCGCCCGCCTCCGGAGAGGCCGTCGGGACGGGCTTTGAGTCGACCGAAGTCATCCGAGAGTGGCCCTCTTGAGCGATCGGGCGCGACGGGCCACACGGCGTACGGTGGCGTTGCGCGGAATGAAGGCCAGTTGGGCCGGCACGGCGCCGGGCAGACCCAGCGAGGTGAGCCGTCGGCGCTTGAAGTAGCGCCAGTTATGGCCGTTGAGGTGGCGCGACAGATACCGCTCGGCGGCCGGCCGCAGATCCGGGTAGATCTTGGACTGCATGGCGTAGCCGACCGCCCGCAGCAGTTCGGTGAGTTGTTCCGTGCCGAGCCCCTTGCGCTGCTCGGTGACCGCCTTGCGGTCCGTCAGCTCGGGCAGCATGGCGTCCACGATCGTCACGGGGACGCGATTGCTGTTCTCGTACGGCGAGAGGCGGTCCAGGAGCGTCTCCGTGCCGATCCGGGCGACGGGCAGGCCGTACAGCGCCGAGGCGGTGAGCAGTGCCGTGGAGAAGCAGCCGGCGACCAGCGCCGGCCGCATCCGCTGGTAGAGCACCTCGGCGAGCACCGGAGTGTCCAGCACCGTGAGTTCGGCGCCGAGCTTCTCGGCCTCCTTCTCCAGGGCGCGCGACCAGCGGGCCGGTGCGCTGGGGTGCGGCTTGAACACCACACGCTGGTGGCCGAGTTGGACGGCCCCCCGCAGCATCCGTACATGCAGGTCCTCTTCCTGCTCGGCGGTGAGGATGCCGAGCGCGGAGAGGTACTGGCCGAGCAGCAGGGCCGGCTCTTCGATGACGGGCAACTCGTCACCCGTGTCGATGAGTTCGGCGAGCACCTTGGTGAACGCGTCCGTCGGTACGATCTCCGGCTCGACGTCGAACTCGGTGAGCAGCAGGGGCTTGAGGTCCGGAACCAGGTCGAGGTGCAGGAGCCGGTCGATGCGCGTGCCGACCAGCGGGTCGATCTTGCTGCGGGTGGGCCCGTAGCTCATCAGGCCGTCCGCGTAGACGGTGATGGGCGCGCCCGTGAAGATCTGCGCGACACCGAGTGCCGGGTTCACCTGAATCGACTCGACGGCCAGCTCGATGTCGTCGTCACCGAGATTCCAGGCGAGCCGCAGATGACGCTCCCACAGCGGTACGTCGTTCAGACGCGGCGACCAGCCGCCCGGGTGGAAAGGGGAGATGGTCTCGTTCCACGAGACCACGTCGTCGAAGCGGCCGCGCAGACGCTCGAAGCCGGGCATCTCGTCGATGCCCGGCGAAGTCTCGGGCGTCGCCGAGTTGTTGGAGACCAGCAGGATGCGCCGGTCGGCAGGGCGGAAGCAGTCGGCGTCGACGGCCGCCGCCAGCGTCGCCGTGCCGTACAGCGTCGACGCCATGAAGATCTGGGTGGTCACGCGGCCACCCCCGCGGACACGGGACGGCGGCGCAGCCGGCGCAGCCGCGTCGCGCGCTGTACGTCCATGGAGTCGAGGGCGTCGTCGAGGACGTCCTGCGGCATACGCCGCAATGCGACGGCACTCATCGACTTCAGTTTCCGTGCCACGGGAGGCTCGAACCTTTCGATGGAACCCAGGTGATGAGAAATAATCGCACAGTAGGTCCGCACGGCCTTCGGCAGGAGTTTGTCCGCCTCCCGGTCCTCGGCAGTTTCCCGTACGAC
The DNA here is from genome assembly GCF_039532825.1 of Streptomyces vastus. Taxonomy (NCBI): domain Bacteria; kingdom Bacillati; phylum Actinomycetota; class Actinomycetes; order Kitasatosporales; family Streptomycetaceae; genus Streptomyces; species Streptomyces vastus. The sequence continues at coordinate 162,532 of NZ_BAAASJ010000039.1, read as the reverse complement.
CTGGTCGAAGGCGCGAATGAAATCCAGCTGCCGTACGTCCCCGATCTGTGTCAGCGAGGATGAAACTCCGCGCCGGTAGAACACACCGAGCAGCCCCACCACGCCGAACGACTCGGCCTCGCGGTGCAGCTTCCAGATCCACGGCCGGTCCTCGGCCGTGCGCAGCCCGTCGGTGAAGTGCAGAACGCCCCGGTCGACCAGGCGGCGGTGGTAGATGCCCGCCCAGGCGTACGCGTAGTCCACGGACGTGGAGCGGTCGGCGGGCAGGATCGCCTCGCGCGGGTTCAGCACGACACCGCGCCGGCCGTGCGGAACCCGGTGGATCGAGCGGGCCCGAGCGGTCGTCTGGACATGGTCGGTACGGACGAAGTCGACGCCCAAGTCCTCGATGGCTGCCAGGAGTTGGGCGTAATAGCCGGGCGCGAGCCAGTCATCGCCGTCGAGGAACGTCAGGTACTCGCCGCGCGCCGCGTCGATACCCGTGTTGCGCGCGGTCGCCAGACCTCCGTTCTGCTCGTGTCTGACGTACACGGCACCCTGGAGCTCGCGCTCCGCGCGCGCGAGAATGTCCGGTGTCTCGTCACGCGAACAGTCGTCGACGAGAATGAATTCGAAGTCCTGACGCGCGTTGGCACGCAGGCTCCTCAGGGTGTCGGGTGCGTATTGCTGCACGTTGTAGAACGGCACGATGACGGAGAGCTTGACCACCCACGTGACGTTAGGGGGAAGCCCGGCATTCGTCTTGACCGATGGTGAGATGTCAGGTGAACGGCGCGTGGCGGAACGGTGAACCCAGCCTTTTCCTACGCGGATCCGGGCCCGATTCGCCATTCGGCGATGTGCTGTTAACCCTTTGTTGCATTCCGGTTGGGCCGCGCATCGGAATCGCTTCCTAGCGTCTTCGATGTGCCAGCAAGTACCTCGAACTCCCTGCGAGTCGCCGTTCTCGCGGATTCCGATACCCGGTGGAAATGGGGCGCGCTCACCGCGAACCGTATCGCACCGGCCGAATCGGACATCCGCCTCGACGGTTATCTCCTGCGCGGCCGTGCGACCCCCACCGCCCGCCAGCTCCAAGAGGTCGGCGTCCGCGCGGACTCGCTCCGCGAGGTCACCGGTGTCGAATTCCTGCGGACCCTGCGGGAAGCGGAGTACGACATCGTCGTTCTCGCACTCGTCGGCGGCGCCGTCCAGGCGATGCTGCACGGACTCGGACACGCCTGGCAGGAGCGCGCGAAGCGCCCCGTGGTCGTCACCGGCTATGTCGGCGTCGTCTACGAAAAGCTCGCCGACGGGCTGCTGCTGCGGCACGGCGCGGACCTCGTCCTCGCCAACTCCCGCCAGGACGCGGAGCGTTTCACCGCCGTGTACGAGGGAGTGGGCGCCGACGCCTCCTCCGTGACCGAGGTCGCGCTGCCGTTCCTCGGCGGCGACTCGTACGAGAAGCACGACCCGTACACCGTCGTCTTCGCCGCGCAGCCCTCCGTGCCGGAGAGCCGCAAGGACCGTATGTACCTGCTGGAGCGGCTCGTCCAGCACGCACGGCTGCACCCGGACCGCGAGGTCCTGCTGAAGCTGCGCTCCAAGCCCGGCGAGCACACCACGCACATCGAGGAGCAGCCCTACCAGAAGCTGGCGCAGCGCCTCGACCTGCCCGCCAACTTCCGCCTCGTGTACGGGCACATGGGCGAGGTCCTCGACCGCACCGACCTGCTGGTCACCGTCAGCTCGACGGCCGCGCTCGAGTCCCTGCACCGGCGCATTCCCACGGTCCTGCTCACGGACCTGGGCGTGCGCGAGTCGCTCGGCAACCACCACTTCGTCGGCTCCGGATGCCTCGCCTCCTGGGACCAGCTCGACGCCGGGCACAAGCCCTCGCCCGACGAGGAGTGGGTGGCACGGCAGGGTGTCGCCGCCGACGGTGCGTACGAGACGGCCTTCGACGCGGCCCGTACGCGCATCGCCGTGCTGCTCGACAAGGGCGAACTCCCTTCCCTCGCCCCCTACTACACGCCCGTCACCGCCCCCGGCTATCTGCCCGGCATCCTCGCCCGCCACCACCTCGCCCCGGACGGCAGCCCGCTGCCCGGCGCGCCCGCCGCCGACACCGAGCCGGGACCCGTACGGCAGATCGTGCGCCGGGCGGCGCGCGGCGCCTACCGGCACGGCGTGCAGCGTGTGGCGCCCGTCATCCGCCGGATGGGCGAGCTGTGAGCGCCCCCGAGCCGACGGGCGCCGAGCGCTCCGCTGAAGGCGCCGTCATGAACCTGCAGGTCCGTTGTGGCTGGTCGCGCAGTTCCCCTCGCCCCTTGCGGGGCGCGATACAGCGCCGCACCACCACACGACCGTCAACCAAGGAGTACAGGCAATGACCAACTCGGAAGCGGACCAGGCGACGGCGGGCCGGGTGAAGCCGGTACGTCGCGTGCTCGCGGTGATCCCCGCCAGGGGCGGCTCCAAGGGCGTCCCCGCCAAGAACCTCCTCCCGGTCGGTGGCGTGCCGCTGGTGGCCCGCGCGGTGCGCGAATGCCGCGCGGCCCGGCTGGTGACGGACGTCGTGGTCTCCACCGACGACCAGGCGATCGCCGCCGCCGCCCGCGAAGCCGGCGCGGAAGTCGTACTGCGCCCCGCCGCCATCGCCGGCGACACCGCCACCTCCGAGGCGGCCGTCCTGCACGCCATGGACGCCCACGAGGCGCTGCACGGATCCGCGGTCGACGTGGTGCTCCTCGTGCAGTGCACCAGCCCGTTCATCGTCCGCGAGGACCTCGACGGGGTCGCGGGCGCGGTCGTGGAGAACGGCGCGGACACCGCGCTGACCGTGGCGCCCTTCCACGGCTTCATCTGGCGGGACGCCGACGACGACCCGGCCGTGGTCGACACCCGGGCCACCCAGGCCGTCGGCGGTGGCACGGCCGTCGCCAACACCACGGCCACAGACGGCGGTTACGGCGTCAACCACGACAAGTCCTTCCGCCCGCGCCGCCAGGACCGCCCGCAGGACCTGCTGGAGACCGGCGCCGCGTACGCCATGGACGCCGCCGGGCTGCGCGAGCACAAGCACCGCTTCTTCGGCCGTACGGAGCTCGTACGCACCGACCCCGCGCGCGTGCTGGAGATCGACGACCCGCACGACCTCGCCCGGGCCCGCGCACTGGCGCCGCTGTTCGACGCGAACCGCCCCGGCGCCCTCCCGACCGCTGACGACATCGACGCGGTCGTCCTCGACTTCGACGGCACCCAGACCGACGACAGGGTGCTGATCGACTCCGACGGACGGGAGTTCGTCTCCGTGCACCGCGGAGACGGACTCGGTATCGCGGCCCTCCGCAAGAGCGGCCTGACGATGCTGATCCTGTCCACGGAGCAGAACCCGGTCGTCGCCGCCAGAGCCCGGAAGCTGCAGATCCCGGTCCTCCACGGCATCGACCGGAAAGACCTCGCACTGAAGCAGTGGTGCGAGGAGCAGGGCATCGCGCCTGAGCGCGTGCTCTACGTCGGCAACGACGTCAACGACCTCCCGTGCTTCGCCCTCGTGGGCTGGCCCGTGGCGGTCGCGAGCGCCCACGACGTCGTGCGCGGCGCCGCACGCGCGGTCACCACCGTCCCCGGTGGCGACGGCGCGATCCGAGAGATCGCCAGCTGGATCCTCGGTCCTTCTCTCGACTCCCTCGACAAGTAAGGAACTTCTCCACCATGAGCACCAACTCCCGTCTGCGCACCTTCGGTTCGAAGACCGCCGGCCCGGGCCACCCCGTCTACGTCGTCGGCGAGATCGGCATCAACCACAACGGCGAGCTCGAGAACGCGTTCAAGCTCATCGACGCGGCCGCCGAGGCCGGCTGCGACGCCGTGAAGTTCCAGAAGCGCACCCCGGAGATCTGCACCCCGCGCGACCAGTGGGACATCGAGCGCGACACCCCCTGGGGCCGCATGACCTACATCGACTACCGCCACCGTGTGGAGTTCGGCGAGGACGAGTACCGCCAGATCGACGAGTACGCCAAGTCGAAGAACATCTCCTGGTTCGCCTCCCCGTGGGACACCGAGGCCGTCGCCTTCCTCGAGAAGTTCGACGTCCCGGCCCACAAGGTCGCGTCCGCGTCCCTGACCGACGACGAGCTGCTGCGCTCGCTGCGCGCCACCGGCCGCACGGTCATCCTCTCCACCGGCATGTCGACGCCGAAGCAGATCCGCCACGCGGTCGAGGTCCTCGGCTCGGACAACATCCTTCTCTGCCACGCCACTTCGACCTACCCCGCGAAGGCCGAGGAGCTCAACCTGCGCGTCATCAACACGCTCCAGGCCGAGTACCCGAACGTCCCGATCGGCTACTCCGGCCACGAGACGGGCCTGCAGACCACGCTGGCCGCGGTCGCACTGGGCGCCACCTTCGTCGAGCGCCACATCACGCTGGACCGCGCGATGTGGGGTTCGGACCAGGCCGCTTCGGTGGAGCCGCAGGGCCTGACCCGCCTCGTCCGCGACATCCGCACCATCGAGGCCTCCCTCGGCGACGGCATCAAGAAGGTGTACGACTCCGAGCTCGGCCCGATGAAGAAGCTGCGCCGCGTCCAGGGCGTCGTCGCCGAGGCCGAGATCGCCGCCGCCGCGGGCGAGCCGGTCGCGGTCTGATCCCGGCCCCCATCAGTCCGTATCCACGGACTCCCCAGTCCGTACTCACGGAAGCGACGGTCATACGTCGATGAGCCCCCGCGCCGGATCCGCCGGCCCCCGCCCGGCCTCCACACACACGCTCGCGTTCGTGGAGAGCCCGGTCCAGCTCCTCAACGTCCTGGAATGGGCGCATGCCGATGCCCTCCGGGCTGCGGGGGAGTCGGCCGGGCCTGCGCCCGGCGCGGGGGGCGGAGGGCCGGCGCCCGCGCCTGCGGCGTGGCCGGCACCCGCGGCGGGCCCGGGGGCCGACGAATCGACGGCCGGCGCGGCGCCGGATGCCGCCGAGGCGGCGTCCGGTCCCAGGGCCGGGAACGCAGGGCCGAGTCATGCGGCGGGACTGGCACGCATGCCGGAGGCCACCGGCCCGGCGGGTGGGCCCGTGCCCGGCACTGCCGGTGCGGTGGCCCACGCCGGGCTCACCCTCGTCGTTCTCTCCCCCAACGACCCCATGACCCGGGGGCAGCTGCGCCGCATGGCGGAACTCGCCCGTGGTGAAGGGCACGAAGTGCGCTGGGAGGAGGCCCGGGGTGGGGCTACGGCGCCCTTTCACACGGTGGGCGGCCTGGCGCCGCTGCTGCGGCGGGCGAAACGGATCGTCATGGGCGACCCGTTCTCCCGCTACGTACAACTCCTGCTCACCATCACCCGCGCCCGCGACCTGGTCGTCGTGGACGACGGCACCGCGACGATGGAGTTCGTCTCCCAACTCGCCCGCGGTGAACGCCTGGTGCGCTGGCACCGGCGCGGCGGCCGGCCCGGCCCGCGCGACCTGGTGTTCGCGCCGGTCTCCGCCTCGGCCCGGCGCCGCCTCACGCCCGGCTCCCGGCGCCGCGTGGAGGTGTTCTCCTCCATGCCGATCACCGAGACGCCCGACGGCGTCCACGTCACGGCCAACGACTTCTCCTGGACCCGCGCCCGCTTCGGCCCGCCGCGCCTCACCAAGGGCGCCGACCTCGTGGGCACCTCCCTGGTGGAGACGGGTGTCGTGGACCCCGACCGCTACCTCGACGCGGTGAAGGGGCTCACCAAGACCTACGGCGCGACCCGTTACTTCGCACACCGCCGCGAAAGCACCGACAAACTCCACCGGCTGGCCGTCGAAACCGGCCTGGAGATCGTCCGCCCAGACCTCCCTCTCGAACTGATCGCCCGCCGCGGCCCCATCGGCCGCACGATCCTCAGCTTCCCTTCGACGGTCGTCCACACTCTGCCGCTGGCGCTCGCCGGCACCGAAGTCCGCGTCGCCGTCTGCGACATCGACCCGGCGTGGCTCACGGCGACCGCCTCCCCGCGGGCCCAGGGCTTCCTGTCGGGAGTCACGGGAACGGCCCGCGACGTACACCGGTTGTCGGCGGTCACGACGGCAACCTGAGGAGGGCCCAGCGCGGGCTCAAGTGCGGCTCGGTGCGGGTGCTCAATTGGGTTTGCGGGCCAGCAGGAAGGCGCGCGGGAGCTTCTCGTTCTCGTTCGGCTCGCGGATGACCTGGGCGTGCATGACGAGCCCGGCCTTGTCGATGAGCTCGGTGACGTTCTCGGGACGCCGCCAGTGGTAGTCCAGCGAGATGGCGTGGCCGAAGCGTTCCGTCAGCTCGAAGTGCTCGTCGCCCGCCTGGAAGGCGAGCAGCAGGTGGCCGCCGGGGGCGAGTACGCGGTGGAACTCCGTGAAAACGTCGGGGAGTTGATCGTCCGGGACGTGGATCGTGGAGTACAGGGCCGCGATTCCGCCGAGTACGTCGTCCGGAAGGTCGATGGCCGTCATCGAGCCCACGTGGAAACGCAGCTCGGGGTACGACTGCCGGGCCATCGCGACCATCTTCGGCGACAGGTCGATCCCGAACACGGGCGTGTCCAGGCTGCTGAGGTACGCCGTCACATGCCCCGTCCCGCATCCGACATCGGCGATCGGGCCGACCCCGGCGCTCCGCACGAGCTCGGCGAACCCGTTGATCAGCGCCTTGTCCAGAGGCTTGTGTTCCAGGTCGTCGGGAAAGCGGTCCGCGTACTCGGTGGCCATCGAGTCGTAGGACGCGCGGGTGTTACGTATGAAGTCCGGTTCGCTCACGGTCGGGGACGATACTGCGCGGCATGGGGTCGGTGGCCGCGGTTCACGCGTTCTTCGGCGGAACGTCGGCTTCGGGGAAGGCCGTGCGATGCGTTGCCGGCGGGCGTACCGCCACGCGGGCTGGAACGGCCCGCGACTGGGATGCGTGGTATGCGTAGAAGTCCGGGTACCGAGGTCCGGCCTCCACCGGCAGCACCGGTCATCCCCGTGGCTCCGGGAGCGGAGACCCCGCTTCGGGCCCGAAAGCCGGGCGAGTGTACCCATCGCGGCTGATATGTAAGCGCGACGCGGTCGGGTTTTCTCGGCCGGCGGGCTGAATTTTTGTTGATCGTGGGTCAGCCGGCCCCCGAGTCGCCCTACCCTTCAAAGGGTGAACCAGTTGATGTCCCTAGAGTCCGAGGCCGAAACGACTGGCGGAGCCGTGCTCCCCGGCACGCTCCCGGAGGGCTTGCGCACGGAACTCGTAGCGTTCCGCCGCGACCTCCACATGCACCCCGAGCTCGGCAACCAGGAGTTCCGTACCACCGCGGCGATCAAGGCGCGGCTGGAGCGCGCCGGGCTCCGGCCCCGTGTGCTCGCCATCGGAACCGGGCTCATCTGTGACATCGGCGAACCGGACCCCGCCCACCCCATGCTCGCCCTGCGCGCGGACATCGACGCGCTGCCGATCCCGGACATGAAGGTCGACTGCGCGTATCGCTCGACCGTCCCCGACCGCGCGCATGCCTGCGGACACGACGTCCATACGACCGTGGTGCTGGGCGCCGGACTCGTACTCGCCGAGCTGCACAAGAAGGGCCTGCTGAGGCGCGCCGTACGGCTGATCTTCCAGCCCGCCGAGGAAGTGCTGCCCGGCGGTGCGCCCGACGCCATCGAGTCAGGAGCCCTGGACGGTGTCGGACGCATCGTCGCCGTGCACTGCGACCCGCGGGTCGACGCGGGGCGCATCGGGCTGCGGCACGGACCCATCACCTCGGCGTGCGACCGGCTCGAGGTCGCGCTGGACGGCGCCGGCGGACATACCGCGCGCCCTCACCTCACCACCGACCTCGTGACCGCCGCCGCCCGCGTCGTCACGGACGTGCCCGCCCTGGTCGCGCGCCGCGTCGACGCTCGCAGCGGGCTCGCCGTCACCTGGGGCCGTATCGAGTCGGGGCACGCCTGCAACGTCATCCCGCAGCACGCCGAGCTGTCCGGAACCGTGCGCTGCCTGGACCTCGACTCCTGGCGGGCCGCCCCCGACCTCGTGCACGCCGCGATCGACGAGATCGCCGACCTCTACAAGGCCAAGTCGGAGATCAACTACATCCGTGGCGTCCCGCCCGTCGTCAACGACCCGATGACGACCGAACTGCTCCGCGAGGCGATGGCCGCCCGCTTCGGCGCCCAGTCCATCGAGGACACCGAGCAGAGCCTGGGCGGCGAGGACTTCTCCTGGTACCTGGAGCACGTGCCCGGCGCGATGGCCCGCCTGGGTGTGCGGACGCCCGGAGAGCGGGGCGTACGGGATCTGCATCAGGGCGACTTCGACGCGGACGAGCACGCCATCACGGTCGGTGTCGAGCTCTTCACCGCGACCGCCCTCCTCGACGTGACCCCATAGGTGCCCAGTAGTCCGGGTGGCCGCACGGCGTCACTCCGGTTGTGCCTCGTCCAGCCCCATAGCAGCCGGTGCGCGTGCCTCTACGGCGCGCGCACCGCCACGTAGAGGCTGACCGGGCATACGGAGTGTGAGGTGCGGGAGGTGGGTTATGTGCTGAGCCGCACCTTTCGCGGCCATGGTTCACGAGGACTTAACCGGCCATTGGCACGAATGGATAACGGCCCGGTGGTACCCCATTCCCCAGAGGGTCTACGCGCGTTACTGTGCGCCGAACTCAGCACCCACTGCGGGGCTTTTGAGAATGGGGAACTTCGAGATGCGTCGGATATCCAAACTGACCCGAGTCGCGGTGGGGGTCGCGTCGCTCGCGCTCGCTGCCACGGCTTGCGGCGGCACCAGCAGCGAAGCCGGAAGCAGCGATGGTGAGGGCGACAGCAAGAAGGGCCTCGCCATCGCCTACGACATCGGAGGCAAGGGCGACCAGTCCTTCAACGACGCCGCCTTCTCGGGCCTGGACAAGGCCAAGAAGGAGTTCGGCTACGAGACGGCCGACATCGAGCCCACCGAGGGTGAGACCGACGCCGACAAGGTGCAGCGCCTGACCTCGCTGGCCAAGCAGGGCTACAACCCCATCGTCGGTATCGGGTTCGCCTACGGGCCCGCGATGACCGAAGTCGCCAAGAAGTACCCGAAGGTCAGCTTCGGCATCGTCGACTCGGTCGTCGAGGCCGACAACGTGGCGTCCCTGGTCTTCGCCGAGAACGAGGCCTCGTACCTCGCCGGTGTCGCCGCCGCCAAGGCGACCAAGACGAACACGGTCGGCTTCGTGGGCGGTGTGGACATCCCGCTGATCCACAAGTTCGAGGCCGGTTACAAGCAGGGCGTCACCGACACCAACCCCAAGGTCAAGGTGCTCTCGCAGTACCTGACGCAGACCGCCGAGGAGGGTGGCTTCTCCAGCCCCGACAAGGGTAAGGCCGCCGCCGAGTCCCAGCTGGAGAAGAACGCGGACGTCGTCTACCAGGCCGCCGGCCTCTCCGGCCAGGGCGTGATCGAGGCCGCCGCCACCCAGAAGAAGTGGGCGATCGGCGTCGACTCCGACCAGTACGAGCAGGAAGCCCTCGCCAAGTTCAAGAACTACATCCTGACCTCCGCGCTCAAGGATGTCGGCGGTGCGGTGTACGCGCTCGCCAAGTCCGTCGAGGACGGCAAGCCGCTGACGGGCGTGCAAACCTTCGACCTGAAGGTGGACGGCGTCGGCCTCTCCGAGACCAACCCGGAGTACGCCAAGATCGCGGGCCTCAAGGACGCGGTGGACAAGGCCAAGGCGGCCATCATCGACGGCACCATCAAGGTCAAGACCGAGTAACGATTGCTCGGCACGGTTGGGGGAGGCAGGCGGGCGCGCACGGCGCCCGCCTGCTCGTTTTTCGCCGGGTTCCGCGGTGTTGTTCACGGCCGGATAACAAGGTGAACGGGAGGGGTTTTCTCGCGGGTCTACGCGCGTTACTCTGCGGCGAAGCCAGCGCCAGAGTCATACCGCAAGGGCGCTTGGCGCTCCGCTGGAAGAACCGTGATGCACCGCGGGCCGGCGGAGGCTGGTCGCGCAGTTCTCCGCGCCCCTCACGGGCGCGGTACCGCACCGGACTTCACCAAGGCCGCTTTGTACGACAGGAGCAACAACTCATGCGCCGGGTTTCCCGCCTCGCTCTCGCAGGCGCCGCGACCACCTCTCTCGCCCTCGCCCTGACCGCCTGTGGCGGCACCTCGACCTCCGCCTCCTCGGAGGCGGACGGCAACCAGGGGCTCGCCATCGCCTACGACGTCGGCGGCAAGGGCGACCAGTCCTTCAACGACGCGGCGTACGCGGGCCTGGAGCGGGCGAAGAAGGAGTTCGGCTACGAGACCACCGACGTCGAGCCCACCGAGGGTGAGACGGACGCGGACAAGACCCAGCGTCTGGTCTCGCTGGCCAAGCAGGGTTACAACCCGGTGGTCGGCGTCGGCTACGCCTACGCGACTGCTGTGAAGGAGGCGGCGGAGAAGTACCCGGACACCACCTTCGGCATCGTCGACGACTCCACGATCGAGGCGAAGAACGTCGCGGACCTGGTCTTCTCCGAGGAGCAGGCCTCGTACCTCGCCGGTGTCGCCGCCGCCAAGTCCACGAAGACGAACACGGTCGGCTTCGTGGGCGGTGTGGACATCCCGCTGATCCACAAGTTCCAGGCGGGCTTCGAGCAGGGCGTCGCGGACACGAATCCCAAGGTGAAGGTGCTCTCGCAGTATCTGACGCAGACCGCGGAGGAGGGTGGCTTCTCCAGCCCCGACAAGGGCAAGACGGCCGCCGAGAGCCAGATCGAGAAGAAGGCCGACGTCGTCTACCAGGCGGCGGGTCTCTCGGGCCAGGGTGTGATCGAGGCCGCCGCCGCGGGCAAGGTGTGGGCGATCGGCGTCGACTCCGACCAGTACAAGCAGGAAGCCCTCGCCAAGTACAAGAACCACATCCTGACCTCGGCGACGAAGGACGTCGCCAAGGCGGTGTACAACCTTGCCAAGTCGGTCGAGGACGGCAAGCCCGAGACCGGTATCGTCAGGGGCGATCTCAAGGCAGGTCAGGTCGGCCTCGCGGACTCCAACCCGGAGTTCAAGAACAACACCGAACTCCAGAAAGCCATCACGACGGCCAAGGAGAAGATCATCAGCGGCGAGATCAAGGTCAAGACCAGCTGATCCGGCAGGACCACGAGCAGTGCGGCGGTCCCCGAGTGGCCGCTGGTAACCGCGGGGTTACATCTGCTGAACGGGGTACCGGGAGCCTGGCTCCCCGTACCCCGTTGTCGGCGGTACGTCGCCCCTCTTCCGATGCCGTAGGGGCGCGCGTAGACGACCCCCTTCCCCAGGAGAGTGCGCCATCAACGCGTCCAGCAGCCCTCCGGCCGAGGCGGCGGGCGGTCAGGTGACCGCAGTCGAACTCGCCGGGATCACCAAGCGATTCCCCGGGGTCGTGGCCAACCACGACATCCACCTCAGCGTCCATAAGGGCACCGTCCACGCGCTCGTCGGCGAGAACGGCGCCGGCAAGTCGACCCTGATGAAGATCCTCTACGGCATGCAGAAGCCGGACGAGGGCACCATCGCGATCGACGGTGAGCAGGTCTCCTTCTCGTCGCCCGCCGACGCCATCGCCCGCGGCATCGGCATGGTGCACCAGCACTTCATGCTCGCCGACAACCTGACCGTCCTCGAGAACGTCGTGCTGGGCAGCGAGAAGCTGTACGGCATCGGCGGCAAGGCCCGCCGCAGGATCCAGGAGATCTCCGAGCGGTACGGCCTCGGGGTGCGCCCCGACCTCCTGGTCGAGGAACTCGGTGTGGCCGCCCGCCAGCGCGTGGAGATCCTCAAGGTCCTCTACCGCGGCGCCCGCACGCTGATCCTGGACGAGCCCACCGCCGTCCTCGTGCCGCAGGAGGTGGACGCACTCTTCGCCAACCTGCGCGAGCTCAGGTCAGAGGGCCTTTCGGTCATCTTCATCTCCCACAAGCTGGGCGAGGTGCTCTCGGTCGCCGACGAGATCACGGTCATCCGGCGCGGTACGACGGTCGGTACGGTCGTGCCCGCCGAGACGACCTCGCGCCGGCTCGCCGAGCTGATGGTGGGCAGCGAGCTGCCGACGCCGGTGACCGCGGAGTCCACGGTCACCGACCGCCGCGTACTGACCGTCGAGGACCTGCGCCTGGAAGCTCCCGGCGGCAAGGCGCTGCTCGACGACATCAGCTTCACCATCCACGCGGGTGAGGTCCTGGGCCTGGCCGGAGTCGAGGGCAACGGCCAGACCGAGCTGGTCGACGCGCTCATCGGCCTCAAGCACGCCGATTCCGGCGTCATCAAGCTGGCCGAGGAGGAGATCACCTCCTGGCCCACCCGCAAGCGCCGCGAGCAGGGCGTCGGCTACATCCCCGAGGACCGCCACCGCCACGGACTGCTCCTGGAAGCCCCGCTCTGGGAGAACCGCATCCTCGGCCATGTCACCGAGCGGCCCAACGCGAAGGGCGTCTGGCTAGACCCGAAGGCCGCGCAGGAGGACACACGGCGCATCGTCGAGGCGTACGACGTCCGCACTCCCGGCATCGACGTCACGGCGGCCTCCCTGTCCGGCGGCAACCAGCAGAAGCTGATCGTCGGCCGCGAGATGAGCCACAAGCCGCGCTTCCTGCTCGCCGCCCATCCCACCCGCGGAGTGGACGTCGGCGCGCAGGCCGCGATCTGGGACCAGATACGCGAGGCGCGCCGCGAGGGCCTCGCCGTCCTGCTGATCTCCGCCGACCTGGACGAGCTGATCGGTCTCTCCGACACCCTCCGCGTGATCTACAACGGCAGGCTGGTCGCGGACGCCGACCCGACCACCATCACCCCGGAGGAACTCGGCTCGGCCATGACCGGCGCCGCCTCCGGACACCTTGAGAACGAAGAGCTCGTAGAGCAGCTCGAAGAGCACGCAGAAGCCCCGGAAGACGAGGCCCGCTGATGAAGAAGTTCGACAGGGAGCGCGTGCTCCTCGCGGTGGCCGGGCCGGTCATCGCGCTCGTCGTGGCCGTGGCCCTGACCTCGATCGTGCTGGTCGCCTCCGGCAAGAACCCGGTCGAGCCGTACACGCTGATGTTCGAGCAGGCCACGTTCTCCGACGTCCAGGTTCTGATCATCAACCAGGCCTCGATGTACTACATCGCTGCCCTCGCGGTGGCCGTCGGCTTCCGGATGAACCTGTTCAACATCGGTGTGGACGGGCAGTACCAGCTCGCCGCCATGATGGCCGCGATCGTCGGCGCCCATGTCGCGCTGCCGGCGGCGCTGCAGATCCCGCTGCTGATCCTCACCGCGGTCTTCACCGGCATGTTCTGGTCGGGCATCGCCGGTGTCCTCAAGGTCACCCGCGGTGTCAGCGAGGTCGTCGCGACGATCATGCTGAACGCCATCGCGACCTCCGTCATCGGCTACCTGTGGCTGCCCAACGTCTTCGGCGTGAAGGTCGGCAACAACAACACGACCGGCGAGATGCACGAGTCCGGCTGGATGCCCGGCATCGACATGGGCGCCGCCGGCGAGATCTACGGCTTCGTGGTCATCGCGGTGCTGCTCGGCATCGGCTACTGGGTCATGCTCAACCGCACCCGCTTCGGTTTCGACCTGCGTTCCTCCGGCGCCTCGACGACCGCCGCCGCCGCCAGCGGAGTCGACCCCAAGCGCATGGTGGTCACCGCGATGCTGCTCTCCGGCGGTCTTGCGGGCATGGCGGGCCTGCCGATCCTGCTCGGCGGCACGCACACGTACAGCCTCAACTTCCCCACCGGCATCGGATTCCTTGGCATCGGCATCGCCCTGCTCGGCCGCAACAACCCGACCGGCATCGCCTTCGCGGCTCTGCTGTGGGCCTGGCTCGACAAGGCCTCGCCCGAGCTGGACTTCCACGACTACGACAAGGAGATCGCGGTCATCATGCAGGGCCTGATCGTGCTCTCGGTCGTCGTCTCCTACGAGGCCGTACGCGAATGGGGTCTGCGCCGCCAGCAGCGCCGCGTCGGTGCTGAACTCGCCGCGGGCCACGTCCTCGGCGCCTCCTCTGACAACTCGACCGAGAAGGAGGTGGCTGGCCGATGACCACCGCAACCGACCTCAACCAGCCCACGCTGCAGCCCGCGGCACCCGTCGGCCGTCGCCTGACACTCCCTGTCCTGCTGCTGATCATCGCGGGCGCCCTGGCGCTGACCTCGATCGTCCGCATCATCACCGGCGCCGACGGCATCACCAACGTCAGCCAGATGTCCACCGCGCTCGAACTGGCCGTCCCGATCGGCCTCGCCGGTCTCGGCGGTCTGTGGGCGGAACGCGCGGGCGTCGTCAACATCGGCCTCGAGGGCATGATGATCCTCGGCACCTGGTTCGGCGCCTGGGCCGGCTACCAGTGGGGGCCTTGGACCGGCATCCTCGTCGGCATCATCGGTGGCTGCGTCGGCGGACTGCTGCACGCCGTCGTCACTATCACCTTCAACGTCAACCACATCGTCTCCGGTGTGGCCATCAACATCCTGGCCCTCGGCGCCACCCGCTACCTCGCCCCGCTCGCCTTCGAGGGCGTCCAGGGCGGCTCGGCCAAGCAGTCCCCGCCGGTGGAATCCCTCGGCGACTTCACGGTGCCAGGTCTCTCCGACGTGCTCATCGACCTCAACCGCGAGGGCTGGTTCCTGATCTCCGACATCGCGGGCCTGCTCGGCGGACTGGTCACCAACGTCTCCTGGCTGACCCTGATCGCCGTCGCCCTGGTCCCCGCCACCTGGTGGATCCTGTGGCGTACGCCCTTCGGTCTTCGCCTGCGCTCCTGCGGCGAGAACCCCATCGCCGCCGAGTCGCTCGGCGTGAACGTCTACAAGTACAAGTACCTGGCCGTGATCATCTCCGGCGGCCTGGCCGGCCTCGGCGGTGTCTTCCTCTCCATCGTGGCCAACCCCTTCTACCTGGAGGGCCAGGTCAGCGGACGCGGCTATATCGGCCTCGCCGCGATGATCTTCGGCAACTGGATGCCGGGCGGACTCGCCATCGGCGCCGGCCTGTTCGGCTACACCGACAGCCTCAACCTGCGCGGCGGCTCCTCGAACGTCCACGCCCTGCTGCTGCTCGCCGCCATCCTGCTGGTCATCGGCGCGATCTGGCTGGTGGTCAAGAAGAAGTACGCGGCCGCCGTGCCGACCCTTGCCGTCGGCGTGCTGGTCTTCACCTGGTACGCCGTCACCGACGAGGTCCCGAATCAGGTCGTCTCCGCCACGCCGTACGTCATCACGCTGCTCGTCCTCGCACTGTCCGCGCAGCGCCTGCGAATGCCGAGAGCGAACGGCATGCCGTATCGCAAGGGCCAGGGCAAGTGACACCCGCCGTCGACTGGGAGGCCCTCCGGGAAGCGGCGCGTGCGGCCATGTCCCGTGCGTACGCCCCGTATTCGGGCTTCCCGGTCGGCGCGGCGGCCCTGGTCGAGGACGGCCGCACGGTGTCGGGCTGCAATGTCGAGAACGCGTCGTACGGGCTGGGGCTGTGCGCCGAGTGCGGGCTTCTCTCCCAGCTCCAGCTCACCGGCGGCGGCCGGCTGACGCACTTCACCTGCGTGGACGGCCGCGGCGAGATCCTGGTCCCGTGCGGGCGCTGCCGCCAGCTGCTGTACGAATTCGGGGGCCCCGAGCTGCTCCTGGAGACCCCGGCGGGGATCGTGCCGCTGTCGGAGATGCTGCCGCAGGCTTTCGGCCCGGGCCATCTCAACAAGTGACAAGCGACGACAAGTGCATTGTGGAAGGAAAGCCATGACGCTGTTGTTGGCGGACGCCATCTCCGTCATCCGCACCAAGCGGGACCGTGGTGAGCTCAGCGACGAGCAGATCGACTGGGTCATCGACGCGTACACACGCGGTGAGGTCGCCGACGAGCAGATGTCCGCACTTGCGATGGCCATCCTGCTCAACGGCATGAACCGTGCCGAAATCGCCCGCTGGACGGCGGCGATGATCGCCTCCGGCGAGCGCATGGACTTCTCGTCACTGTCCCGGCCGACGGCCGACAAGCACTCCACGGGCGGAGTGGGCGACAAGATCACGCTTCCGCTGGCACCGTTGGTGGCGGCGTGCGGGGCCGCCGTTCCCCAGCTGTCGGGCCGCGGCCTCGGCCACACCGGCGGCACCCTCGACAAGCTGGAGTCGATCCCGGGCTGGCGGGCGCTGCTCTCGAACGAGGAGATGCTGAACGTCCTGGACGGTGTCGGCGCGGTGATCTGCGCGGCGGGCGACGGTCTGGCCCCCGCCGACAAGAAGCTGTACGCGCTGCGGGATGTGACGGGGACGGTCGAGGCGATCCCCCTGATCGCCTCGTCGATCATGTCGAAGAAGATCGCGGAGGGTACGGGTTCGCTGGTCCTGGACGTGAAGGTGGGCACGGGCGCCTTCATGAAGACGCTCGAGGACGCGCGTGAACTGGCGTCCACCATGGTCGGGTTGGGCACGGACCACGGAGTGCGGACGGTCGCGCTCCTGACGGACATGTCGACCCCACTGGGCCTGACGGCTGGCAACGCGCTCGAGGTCCGCGAGTCGGTGGAGGTCCTTGCGGGCGGCGGCCCTTCCGACGTCGTCGAGCTGACCCTCGCCCTGGCCCGCGAAATGCTGGACGCGGCGGGCGTGAAGGATGCGGACCCGGCCAAGGCCCTGGCGGACGGCTCGGCGATGGACGTATGGCGCCGCATGATCACGGCCCAGGGCGGCGACCCGGACGCGCCCCTGCCGACCTCCCGTGAACAGCACGTGGTCAAGGCCTCCTCCTCGGGCGTCCTGACCCGCCTCGACGCGTACGACGTCGGCATCGCGGCCTGGCGCCTGGGCGCGGGCCGCGCCCGCAAGGAGGACCCGGTCCAGGCGGCCGCAGGCGTGGAGATGCACGCGAAGCCGGGCGACGCGGTGACAGAGGGCCAGCCTTTGCTGACCCTCCACACGGACACTCCGGAACGGTTCGCGTACGCGCTGGAGGCGGTCGAGGGTTCGTACGACGTCGCGGCGCCGGATACGGACTTCACGGCTGCGCCGGTGGTGTTGGAACGTATCCCCTGACCTGGAGTTTCCTCATTCGGGTGAACGGGATCGGTGGACCTGCACCGGTCCCATTCGGCATGCTGTGATCGGTGACGCAACGAATGGAGACCGCCATGAGCGCACTCACCGTGAGCCAGGAGCCCGAGCAGAACTGGGACGACCTCGTCCGGTTCTGGGAGGACATGGAATGGCCTGAGGGCAGCAAGGTGGAGATCATCGAGGCGATCATCACCGTGTCATCTGCTCCCGCCTACCGTCACAACCTGATCGCGGAAACAGTCCAGCGTCGCCTCTACTCCGTGATCCCCGAGGACTGGGGGATCTTCCAGACACTGGCGATCGCAGTGCCGTCCCGTCTCGGCATGCTCATCCCGGACCTCGTGGTTGCCCCGAGGCGGGAGGACACGGACTCGGACACCCACATCCCGGCCGCCCTCGCCGAACTCGTCGTCGAGGTCACTTCCCAGTCCAACGCACGCCATGACCGCATCAGCAAACCCGCTGCCTACGCCACGGCCGGTATCCCGCTCTATCTCCTCGTCGACCGCTGGGCGCCCGACGGCCCGACCGTGACGCTCTACGGAGAACCCAAGGGCGACGTCTATCGCCCCCTGAGCATCGCCAAGTTCGGTGAACCCATCAAGCTCCCCGCTCCCTTCGATCTCGTCATCGACACCAGCGAGTTCCCCGGAACCTGAGCCACCTTCACCCCAACAACGCCGCGACCACCACCAACACCGGCACCGCCAACATGGTCGACAACAGGATCGACTCGCGTGCCAGCACCTCGCCGACCCCATAGCGCGAGGCGTACGTGAAGAGGTTCTGCGCGGCCGGCAGCGCAGAGGTGACCACCACGTCGAGCAGCGGCGCCCCGTGCAGGCCGAAGACTCCCGCCGCCAGCGCCCAGGCCACCAGGGGCTGGCCGACGGACTTCAGGGCGACCGACAGCAGCACCGGAGCCCGGTCCGGGCCCCGGCCCGGCATCGTGCTCCCGCAGAGCGAGATACCGAAGGCCAGCAGGACCGCGGGTACCGACATGTTCCCGATCAGGGTCAGCGGGTCGAGGACCGGGCCCGGGACCGTCAGACCGCTCGCCGAGACGGCCACTCCGGACAGGGAGCCGATGCCGATGGGGTTGCGCACGGGGGCGGTCACCCGCTGCCACAGTGAGGCCGTCTCGCCCGGCCGCGACAGGTCCAGGATCGTCAGCGCCACAGGGGTCATCACGATCTGCTGGAAAAGCAGCACCGGCGCCACGAGCGAGGCGTCCCCCAGCACGTACACGGCGATCGGAATACCGAGGTTGCCCGCGTTGACGTAACTGGAGCACAGCGAGCCGATCGTCGTCCGGCCCACGCCCCAGCGGCGTACGGCGCCGACCGCGACGAACACCCCGGCGACCGCGCACGTACTGATCGCCGTCACCAGCAGCCGGCTGGAGAGGATCATCGACAGATCGGCCTGGGCAAGGGTCGTGAAGAGGAGAGCGGGCGTGGCCACGTGAAACGCGAGCTTGGTCAGTACCTCCCGTCCGTTGTCCCCGAGATAGCCGCGACGCCCGATCACATAGCCGACGGCGATGACCACGGCGATGACCGCGAAGCCGTTCAGCACACCCTGCACGGCGCCTCCTCGGGCGGAAGCGTGTAGGAGTCTCCGTCGGGCTCGTAGGTGACGTATCCGCCCGCTGCCTGGGCGCCCAGCCACTCCCGGACGTACCGCTCGTGGGTGCCCGTGCGGGCGGCGAGCTGAGAGGTGACGGGCTCCCCGTCCCCCATGGCACGCCACAGCCCGAGCCGGTCCCCGATCACGACCAGGGCCGCGTTGAGCGCCCCGCCGGCCTCCTGCACGACCTTCCCGGCGAACGCCTCCACGCGGCTCTCGTCGATGGTCGCGGTCACGTTGTGCGTCATCGTTCTCTCCGTTTCCTCGAATTCCTCGAAAACGTCGTCGGTCGATGCGAGGAACGCTAGGGACGGCGGCGCGCGCCTTCGTGAGCCGAACGTGAGGCGCACGTGAGGGAGCCGGCTCATGTACGCCTCATGTTCGGCTCACCCACGGCCCCGCGGCCCCACGCACAGTCGGGAATGTCCGTACGAACCGTGGGCCGTGGCGCACGGCCCGGCATGAAGGAGCGGGTACATGCACATTCAGATCGTCACGTTCGAACTGCACGGCATCGACGAGGCCGGCTACCAGGCGCAGGCCGAGGCGGTCGCCCCGGCGTTCGCGGCCTTGCCGGGGCTGCGGGCGAAGGTGTGGCTCGCCGACCCCGGCACGAACACCTACGGGGGCGTCTACACCTGGGACGACCGCGCCGCGATGGAGACCTACCTGGCCGGGGAGCTCTTCCGGGGCTTGCAGGCGACCCCGGGCATCGGGACAGTGGTTTCCAGGGACTTCGCCGTCCTGGAGGAGCCCACCAAGCTCACCCGAGGTGGTCACTGACCTCGGTGGCCGCTGACCTCGCTTCCGGCCGGCGGCAGGAGTGGGGGACGCATGACCGGAACCTTGCGCGGCCTGCTGGCGGCCCGGGCCGCCGCCGTCGTGGGCAGGCAGTCCGAGCGGGCGGTGCTGCTCGACCTGGTCGAGCAGCACCGCCCGCTCGTCGTCGCCGTCCACGGCATCGCCGGCGTCGGCAAGTCCGCACTGGTGGCGGCCTTCACGGCGGATGCCCGCGAGCGAGGCGCCACCGTCGTCACTCTCGACTGCGCCGCGGTCGAGCCGACGGAGCGGGGCTTCCTGGCGGCGCTGGCTCGGTCCACCGGGCACCCGGTCACTTCCGTCGTCGAAGCGGCGGCCGTACTGGGCGGGTCGGCCGCCGTGTCGTGCTCGCCCTGGACACCTACGAGCTGCTGCGGCTGCTGGACACCTGGCTGCGCCAGGATCTCGTCCCGGCACTGCACGACAACACCCGCGTCGTCCTCGCCGGGCGTGAGCCACCGGTGTCCGGCTGGCTCACCGATTTCGGTGGCCTGCTGCGGACCGTGCCGCTGGGCAGCCTGCCGCCCGCCGACGCGGAGGAACTGCTGCGCCGACGCGTGCTCGGCACGCACTCGGCGAGCGCCAAGCGATGAGTTCCGCGTCACCGCTCGGTCTACCGATCGTGGACGCCATGACACCCGCTGTACTCGTGCTGGCCGGCCCCGTCGCCCGTGACGAGGTGCCGCGACTGTGCGAGGACGTGCGCGCGAGACTGGAGGCCACCGGCGCCGGTGTCGTGGTCTGCGATGTCGCGGGCCTCGGTCCGCCCGGACTGACCACCGTCGACGTACTGGCCAGACTCCAGCTCGCCGCCCGCCGGGCCGGGGGCCGGATACGCCTGCGCGATCCGGACCCGGCGCTACGCGCGTTGCTCGGCCTCGTCGGGATCCGCCTCGAGGTGGAGGGGCAGCCCGAAGAGCGGGAACCACCGCTTCGTGTCGAGGAAACAGTGGAACCCCACGATCCGGCCCCCTGAAATCTCCAGGACCTGGACGGCCCACGGCGTGTAGCCGCCGTTCTCCGGATCCGGCTTGTACTGGGCGAAGCCCGGCAGCCCATTGACCTCGACCGGCACCAAGCGCGAGTTCGCACAAGGGGCGCCCAGCGTCGTCATGAAGCCCGTGATGTCCTCGGGGCCGCTCAGCCACAGGTCGAACGGCGGCATCGTCATCACGGCGTCCTCGTGCAGCAGCGCCGTCAACGCCGTCATGTCGTACCCCTCGAACGCCGCCACATAGCGCTCCAGGAGCTTCTGCTGCTCCTCGTCCAGCGGGTCGGAGACGGCGCCCTCCTCGGCCGCGCCGTCGCGCTCCGCGAGCGTCGCCCGGGCCCGCTGGAGCGCGCTGTTGACCGAGGCGACCGTGGTGTCGAGCAGCTCGGCGACCTCGCTCGCCTTCCAGGCCAGCACCTCGCGCAGGATCAGCACGGCCCGCTGCTTGGGCGGCAGCTGCTGCAGGGCGGCCATGAAGGCGAGGCGCACCGACTCCTTGGCCACCGCCGCCTCTGCCGGGTCGCTGGGTGTGGGCAGTACGCGGTTGTCCGGCATGGGTTCCAGCCAGGTGTTGTCCGGGCGCGGGGTCAGTGCCGCCTGCGCCAGTGGTGTCGAGTCCGTCAGGTCCATGGGGCGGGCCCGCTTGTTGCCCGCCGTCAGCATGTCCAGGCATACGTTCGTCGCGATCCGGTACAGCCACGAGCGCATCGAGGAGCGGCCCTCGAACTTGTCGTAGCTGCGCCAGGCGCGCACCAGTGTGTCCTGCACCGCGTCCTCCGCCTCGAAGGACGAGCCGAGCATGCGGTAGCAGTACCCCGTCAGCTCGACCCGGTGCTTCTCCAGCCGGACGTCGAGATCCGCTGCAGTCGCCGTACCGTCGCTCATGGCCAACCCACCCCTGTGGCTGATTCCGTCGCACGCACCTTTGCGCGCCAGCACTTCGGAAGCTACCGCAGCCCACTGACAACGGCCCCCAGACCACACGAACGCCCAGGTCGGGGGCTCCGCCCCCGGGCCCCCGCCAAGGGCTCCGCCCCGGGCCCCCGCCAAGGGCTCCGCCCCTGGACCCCGCTGGGGCCGCGCCCCAGGCCCCCCATCGGCCTGGCGGCCTCGCCCTCAATCGCCGGACGGGCTGATTGATGTCGGCCTCGGCTGCACAGTTCAGCCCGATCCACGCAAAATCAGCCCGCCCGGCGGCAACTCAGCCCGCCCGGCGGCAACTCAGCCGGGCCGGAGGAAAACAGCCGGGCCGGAGGAAACAGCCGGGCCGGAGAAAAACGGCCCGCCCGGCGGCAAATCAGCTGGGCCGGCTGAAATTGAGCCGGCCCGGCGAAAAGTCAGCCCGTCCGGCGTTTGAGGACCGGGGGTCCGGGGGCTGGCCCCCGAAACGGGGTCCGGGGCGCAGCCCCGAAGGAGAGCCGGGGCGCAGCGCCAGTGGGGTCCAGGGGCGCAGCCCCTGGTGGGGGCTCCGGGGCACAGCCTCAGGGATGGAAAGGGCGGGGGCGGCGGGGGCGAAAACCCTCGGCGCGGCCCCCGGCCCTCAGGGGCCCGCGTCGGCGACCGGCGTCAGTGCGCCGCCACCAGCCCCCGCCGGGCCTGCACCCGAGCCGCATGCGACCCCACCACCGTGATCCCCACGACCCCGACCACCGCCAGCAGCCCGAACGCCACCGTCCCGCCCCAGCCCCCCGCGTGGAACGCGACCGCCCCGAGCGTGCTGCCCGCACTGGACCCCACGTAGTACGCGGACTGGTACAGGGCGGATGCCTGCGCGCGCCCCTGCTTCGCCGTGTGGCTCACCGACGACGATGCGACCGCGTGGCCCGCGAAGAAGCCCGCCGTGATCAGGACCAGGCCGAGCAGAACCAGCACCAGCGAGTCCGCCAGCGACAGGAGCAGGCCCGCTGTCGTAGTGCCGCCTGCCAGGTAGAGCGAGCCTCGGCGGCCGAGGCGGCCCACCAGCTTGCCCGCCGTCGACGCCGAGACCGTACCGACCAGGTAGACGAGGAAGATCGAGCCGATGATCCCCTGGGGGAGGGAGAACGGGGCGTCGGTCAGCCGGTAGCCGATCACCGTGTAGACGGCGCCGAACACCGTCATGAACAGCGCACCGATCGCGTACAGCCGACGCAGCAGCGGATTCGAGAGGTGGGTGCGGACCGTGCGGGCCAGCACCCGAGGCCGCAACGAGCCCGCCTTGAAGTGCTTCGGCGCCGGCAGCAGCAGCCGGAACGCGACCGCGCAGGCGACCGCGACGACCCCGATCGCGCCGACGGCGACCCGCCAGCCCCACTCCTGCGCGACCCAGCCCGTGATGACCCGGCCGCTCATCCCGCCGACGCTGTTGCCCGCGACGAACAGACCGATCGCGGTGATCAGCGCCTTCGGCCGTACTTCCTCCGCCAGATACGCCGTCGCCGAGGCCGGCAGCCCGGCCAGCGCCGCACCCTGCACCGCCCGCAGCGCGATCAGGGCGCCGACCGACGGGGCGAAGGGAACCAGCAGCCCGACGGTCACCGCGATCCCCAGGGATGCCGTCATGACCGTACGCCGGCCGAACCGCTCCGACAGCGCGCTCATCGGCAGGACGAACAGCGCCAGCGCGCCGGTCGCCGCCGACACCGTCCAGCTCGCCGCGCTCGCCGTCACCCCGAAGTCGCCGGAGATCAAAGGAAGAAGGGCCTGCGTGGAGTAGAGCAGCGCGAAGGTCGCGACACCCGCGAGGAACAGGGCGAGGCTCATCCGGCGGTAGCCGGGCCCGCCCGGAGCCATGCGGGAGTCGGTCGTGGAAGCGGCGGAAGGTACGGAAACGGTCGAGGCGGCGCCCATGGTGGTGGACGCCTGGGTACTGACGGAAGGCATGCTTCGAACCTAAAGAACGGTCTCTCATCCGTCCAATGCATGGAATCGTCATAATCGTTCCCATGAAGCATCAGCAGAGGTCAGAGCCTCACCTGTCACCATCCAGTGACACAGAAGACATCGTCGCGCTGCTCGCCCCACGCCTGGCGTACTTCGCGGGAGTCGCCCGCACCGAGCACGTCACACGCGCCGCGCAGGAGATGCAGGTCCCGCAGTCGACCCTGTCCCGCGCCATGGTCCGCCTCGAACAGGACCTGGGCGTCGACCTGTTCGCCCGCCGGGGCCGTACGGTCTCGCTCACCTCCGCCGGGCGTACGTTCCTGGGCTCCGTGGAGCGGGCGCTCGCCGAGATCGAGCGCGCGGCCGACGCGGTACGGGCCGACGCCGACGCCACCTCCGGCAAGGTCGCCTTCGGATTTCTGCACACCATGGGCTCCGAAACGGTGCCCGGGCTCATCCGTGCCTTCCGGGCCGACCATCCACGCGTCCGCTTCAGCCTCGTACAGAACTATGGCGAGGCGATGATCGAGCGGCTGCGCTCGGGCGAACTGGACCTTTGCCTCACCTCCCCGGTGCCGGACGCCCCCGACCTCGCGGCCCGCCGCCTCGACGAGCAGAAGCTGCGCCTCGTGGTCCCCGCCGACCACCGCCTCGCCGGCCGCAAGCGCGTCCGCCTGGCCGAGGCCGCCGACGAAACCTTCGTCACCCTGGAACCCGGCTACGGCCTGCGCCGCATCACCGACGACCTCTGCAAGGAGGCCGGCTTCCGCCCTCGAATCGCCTTCGAGGGCGAGGAGGCCGAAACGCTACGGGGTCTCGTGGCGGCGGGTCTGGGAGTAGCCCTCCTGCCACCACCGGCCGTACCCCGCCCAGGAGTTGTCGAACTCACGGTCACCGCCCCGCGAGCGGCCCGAGAGATCGGAGTCGCCTGGCTGGAGGGCCACCCGGACACACCACCGGTGGCAGCCTTCAAGAAGTTCCTACTGTCGAGGAGAGGCAACCTGCTCCCGGACTGACACTGGCATGCCCCCGCCGTTCGAACTGGGGCCGGCTGCAGCGCCCCTGTAAGGGGCGCGGGGCTGTATCAATGTGCGGCTCCGCCGTGCGGGCGCGACAAGCCACGACGGCCCCGCGCGGGCCCACGACGCAAAGCCCCTAACGGCGAAGAGACTTCCCAAAGCCGGAGGCAAGCGGCATCCGCAACCCCAACGGAGGCGGAGCCGCAAACGCATCCTCCACAGGCCGCGAAAACCCCCGCCCGAACAGCGCCCCCATCACAAAGTCCTCAGCGAGCGCGAGGACTTCCTCCCGATGCTGGGACAGCCCATGCCCATCGGAGTGCACCTCGAACCGACAGATGTCCCGGTTCGCCTTCTTCGCCCGCGCCGCGAGCCGAAAGGACAACTCCGGATCACTGCGCGCATCCATCGTCCCGTGCACGATCAGCACCCGCCGCCCCCCGAGCTGCTTGACGGGTTCCTCGGCGGCCGCCATATCGTCCTCCGGGAGCCAAGGGGACAGCGACAGGACGGAGTTGACGGCGGGGTGCCCGGCCGCGTGCAGGGCGGCCCGGCCGCCCATGTCGAGACCGGTGAGACACACGGGTACGTCCCCGTAGCGGCGTACGACCTCGTCGGCGGCCCAGGCGGCATCGTGCGCGAGATGCGCCTCGCTGCCGTTCCAGCCGCGAAACCTGTAGTGCACCACGTGCGCGATCAGCCCGTCCGTACGCCCCGCGCGCGCGAGGCGGCGCCCCAGCGAACGTACGGAGGCGGTCGCCAGCATCGGTGACGGCCTGCGGGCGGAGGTCTCCTCGCCACCGGGCAGCAGCAGCACCACGCCGCTCACCGCCGTCGGTTCCGTGCCGAGCGCCCGCCCCAGCCGGGCCCTGCGAACCGGCGTCGCTTGCTGTGCCATGACAGAACATTGTCAGAAGCAAGGGTGTACGTCAGTCGTCCGCAGGGTCACCGTTGGGTATCGACGAATTTCCCAAAGGAGGGCTCTACGCGCGTAGGCGCTAGTATTCGGAAATGACGACCCAGCACCAGCACACTCCCGGTGCGGACCAGATCCGCCGGGCCCCCAAGGTCCTGCTGCACGACCACCTCGACGGCGGTCTTCGCCCCGGGACCGTCGTCGATCTCGCCCGCGAGACCGGCTATACGAACCTGCCTGAGACCGACCCCGACAAGCTGGGTGTCTGGTTCCGCGAAGCCGCCGACTCCGGGTCCCTGGAGCGGTATCTGGAGACCTTCGCGCACACCTGCGCCGTCATGCAGACGCGCGACGCCCTCGTCCGGGTCGCCGCCGAGTGCGCCCAGGACCTCGCCGAGGACGGAGTCGTCTACGCCGAGGTGCGGTACGCGCCCGAGCAGCACCTGGAGAAGGGGCTCACCCTCGAAGAGGTCGTCGAAGCCGTCAACGAGGGCTTCCGGGAAGGCGAGCGGCGCGCCCGCGAGAGCGGCCACCGGATCCGCGTGGGCGCCCTGCTGACCGCCATGCGGCACGCGGCCCGCGCCCTGGAGATCGCCGAACTCGCCAACCGCTACCGCGACGTGGGCGTGGTCGGCTTCGACATCGCGGGCGCCGAGGCCGGCTACCCGCCCACCCGCCACCTGGACGCCTTCGAGTATCTGAAGCGGGAGAACAACCACTTCACGATCCACGCCGGTGAAGCCTTCGGGCTGCCCTCCATCTGGCAGGCCCTCCAGTGGTGCGGTGCCGACCGGCTCGGCCACGGCGTACGCATCATCGACGACATCCATGTCGCCGACGACGGCTCCGTGAAGCTCGGCCGCCTCGCCTCGTACGTGCGCGACAAGCGCATCCCGCTGGAGCTGTGCCCCAGCTCCAACCTGCAGACGGGCGCCGCCGATTCGTACGCCGAACACCCCATCGGGCTGCTACGACGCCTTCATTTCCGCGCGACCGTGAATACGGACAACAGGCTGATGTCGGGCACCAGCATGAGCCGGGAATTCGAGCACCTTGTTGACGCCTTCGGTTATTCGCTCGACGACATGCAGTGGTTCACAGTCAATGCGATGAAATCAGCATTCATTCCTTTCGATGAACGGCTGGCGATGATCAATGACGTGATCAAGCCCGGCTATGCGGAGCTGAAGTCCCAGTGGCTGTTCCAGCAGACTGCCTCGACCAGCGGTTCTGTGGTCGAGGGGAGCTGATCGGGTCGTAGGGAAAGCGGCCGGGCGATTGTCGCCCCGGCCGCTTTTCGATGTTTGCGGGGCGTTCTCCCACGTGACTACGGTTTCGAACCGCTCGAGATCCGTCACAGCGCAAGGACGAAGTCGAAAAATGAAGCAGTCTGCTGTCAAGACCCTCGGTGTCGCCGCTCTCGGTGCCGCCTTCGCCGCCGTCGGCGCGGGTGCCGCCAACGCGGCCCCGGCCGTGCCCGACCCCACCGGGACCGTGGACACCGTCACCTCGGTCGTGCCTCTGGGCGAAGCCGCCCAGACGCTGCCCGCCGGCGGTCTGAACACCACCCAGCCGGCCACCGACGGCGCCTTGCCCGCGGACCCGGCCGCGCTGGCCGCAGACCCGACCACCCAGCCCGCGGACGCGGCCGCGCCGGTCACGGATGTGGCCGGTACCGCCCCCGGCACGGGGCTGATCGGCGGCCTGCCGCCCCAGCTGCCCGCGGCCGGTCTGCCGGAGCTGCCCGCGGCCGGTCTGCCGGGGCTTCCCGCGGTCTGAGTCCGCACCTGCACGCACCGATGGGGCGCCTCCTCCGATCCGGGGGGCGCCCCATCGGCGTACGTGCGTGTGGGGTGCGTCGATCACCAGGCCGTACGAGCCGCCTTGCCCTCCGAGGGGAACAGGATCCACAGCGCTATGTAGAGCAGGAACTGCGGACCCGGCAGCAGGCAGGACACGAGGAAGATCACGCGCATCGTGGTCGCGGAGGTGCCGAAGCGCCGTGCCAGCGCAGCGCACACTCCGCCGATCATCCGGTCGTTCGTGGGGCGGGCAAGGCGGTTCATCACGGCTCCTTCGTGAGGGTGGTCCGAGGCCTCCCCTGTGGCTGCCTCATCTGCCTTCCACGCTACGAACACGAAGGGGGCAAAGCGTCGCTCTACGGGGCGATCCCGACCCTGGGAATCGTCGGGGTCCGACCCTGAGCCGCTTCCTCCCGATGGAGGGCGGCCCGGCGCCGCGTCTCGGTCCGGCGGCGCAGCCTCGCGCGTGCGGCGGGGACGAACGCCATATGGGCCAGGGCCACTCCCACGGTGTTGAGCAGCAGCGAGTCGACGTCCACGACCTGGCCGGGGATCCCGGTCTGCAGCAGCTCGATGCCCATGGAGAGCAGGGCCCCGGCGGCGACCGTACGGAGCAGGGACAGCATTGGGGAGGCGGACAGCCTGCCGCCGGCCATGGGCAGCAGCACGCCGAGCGGAGCGAGCAGCAGCAGCCCCTTGCCGATACTGCGGGCCGCAGCCTCTGGGCCCAGAGCCAGATCGGCTCTGATGCTCGCGAACGGACGCAGGTTCGCGGCGCTCACCCACGGCACGTCCAGGGGACGCAGCGTGAGCCAGGCGACGAGCGCGAGATGTGCGACGAGAAGAACACCTCCCGCCGCACGGATGCGGAACGCGGCGCTGCCGCCGTTTGAGCCTTGACGCTGCACGACCCCCAAGACGCGGCCTCCGGCAGGATCGGTTCCGTGTGTCGCAAGGGCTTGCCTCACACGGGTGCGATGGCGCTCCGCTGGAGGCACGGGGATGGACCTGCGGGTCGGTGGGGGCTGGTCGCTCCCCCGCTCTCGGCTTCTCCCTCACTCTCGGCTTCGCTCGAGCGGGGGGTCCCCCATGAGCGGGGGACCCCCATGAGCGGGGGACCCATCGCGGCGGAGCCGCAAATGTCACAGCCCCGCGCCCCTGTCGGGGCCTGCGGCCCCTCAAGCGGGCGGACTCAGGGCCGGTCGATCTCCGTCGACGGCGGGGAATGGGTGCCCGGCCTGGAGAGGACCTCCGGTGTGCACTCGTAGCGGCGTACGGGGTCCGTGCCGGGGCCGCCGAGGATCACCGCACCGCCGTCGGAGGCCGCGGCCGAGGCGCTGAAGGTGCAGATGAGCTGGGCCAGGGCGTACGAGGTGAACGCGGCGGGCTCGGTGCTGAGCCGGAGCGCGCCCTTCGGGTCCTCCGGGCGCGGCTCGCCGACCGTCATGCCTTCCTGGACGTCCGTCGTGTAGCCCGCCTGCCGCTCGGCGTCCGTCGGTTCCGCGGCCAGCTGGTCGAGGAGCGCCTGCGCGGCCTGTACGCGGTCCATCTCCGTGTTGCCGTCGGCGACGCGCACGATTCGGTCGACCCGCACCAGTTGCGAGGAACACAGCATGAAGACCTGGACGAGGATCCCGCCCGAGGACTGCGTACCGAGATCCGGTCCACTCGCCGTACAGGACAACCGGGACGGCGCGGGCCCGAACTCGGTCGGCACCTCCGTCGGCCGGATCCCGCACCCGGCGAGCGCCACGGCGAGCAACGGCACGGTGAGCAGGGCGGTGCGCAACCGCCGCACGCCCCCTGAGCCACGTACGCCCCCTGAGCCATGTACGCCCCCTGAGCCGCGTACGGTCATCGCGCCTCCCCCTCGGAGCCGTTGCCCTCACGGGACTTGCCGTTCTTCTTGTTCCGGTTTCCCCGGCCTTCTCGGTCCTGCCCGTCCTCCTGGTCCATCAGGACCGAGGCGTCCTGCGGCAGCCTCAGGGTGAACACCGCGCCCGATTCAGGGGAGTTGGCGGCGGAGAGCTCGCCGCCGTGGATGTGCGCGTTCTCCAGGGCGATGGACAGTCCCAGGCCGCTGCCCTCGGAGCGCGGGCGGGAGGCGCTCGCCTTGTAGAAGCGGTCGAAGACGTGCGGGAGGACCTCCTCGGGGATGCCGGGGCCGTGGTCCTGCACCTCGATGAGCACGTCGTCCCCCTCCTCGCGCACGGACACGCGCACCGGGGAGCCGCCGTGCTTGAGGGCGTTGCCGATCAGGTTCGCCAGGATCACGTCCAGACGGCGCGGGTCGAGACGCGCGGTGATGCCGCGCTCGGCGTCCAGCTCCACCGCGTCCAGCCAGGCGCGCGCGTCGATGCACGCGGTGATCTGGTCGGCTATGTCGACATCGTCCAGGACGAGCCGGGCCGTGCCCGCGTCGAAGCGGGTGACCTCCATGAGGTTCTCCACGAGGTCGTTCAGGCGCCGCGTCTCGCTGACGACGAGGCGTACGGCGGGCTCGATCATCGGGTCGACGCTGCCGGTCTCCGCGTCGAGCTCCTCCTCGAGGACCTCGGTCACGGCCGTGATCGCGGTCAGCGGCGTACGCAGCTCGTGCGACATGTCCGCCACGAAGCGGCGGGAGGCCTCCTCGCGCGCGCTCATGTCCGCGACCCGCTTCTCCAGAGCCTCCGCGGCACGGTTGAACGTCCGTGACAGATCCGCGAGTTCGTCCGTGCCCGACACCCGCAGCCGGGTGTCCAGCTTGCCCTCGCCGAGCCGCCGGGCCGCCGTGCCGAGTCGGTGCACCGGCCTGAGCACGGTCGTCGCGGCGGCCTGCGCGAGCAGCGCCGAACCGATCAGCGCGAGCCCGGTCGCGATACCCAGCGACCAGGAAAGAGAGTTGAGGTCCTCGGCCTCCGGCTCCAGGGACTTGAGCATGTAGCCGGTCGGCCCGCCCCCGATCACCTTCGCGCCCCCCACCAGATACGGATGGCCGCCGTCGACGATCTGCTGCCAGTACAGGTGGTACGGGTGCTTGTTGCCCGAGGTGAGCTCCTGCTCCCTGTTCACCGCCTTCTGGAGGGACTTCGGCACGTCGTCCAGGGAGAAGTCGTCCAGATCGGAGTTGCCGACGACGGTCTGCCCCGCCTCGTCCTCGGCGATCAGCAGCACACTGAACCCCTGCGGGCTGTTCGCCATCTGCCGTGCGGCGGCCTCCAGGTCGTCCTGCGTCGGATGCACCGCCAGCGCGCTCGCGCGGTTCTGCATCTCCTGCTGGAAGTCGCGCAGCACCGCGTCCCGCGTACGGGTCAGCACGGCCTCGCGGTTGAGCCAGTACGCGATTCCCGACGCCGAAACCGCCGCGGTGAGCGCAACGAGTCCGAACACGACGACCAGGCGCAGTCGCAGGCTCGTGAACCGCAGGCCCGCCAGTATCGTCCTGCGCGCGGCGGCCCAGCCGCGGAGCTTGCCCTGCGCTTGTGTCACTGAGGACTGTCCAGCCGGTATCCCACGCCGCGCACGGTACGGATCAGCGTCGGCGAGGAGGGCACGTCCTCCACCTTCGCGCGCAGCCGCTGCACACAGGCGTCGACGAGCCGCGAGTCACCGAGGTAGTCGTGCTCCCACACCAGACGCAGCAACTGCTGGCGGGACAGGGCCTGTCCGGGCCGGCGGCTGAGCTCCAGGAGCAACCGCAGCTCGGTGGGCGTCAGCTGGAGATCCTCGCCGTTCTTGGTGACCGTCATCGCGGCGCGGTCGATCACCAGGCTGCCGAACGTCGCCGAGTCGGTGGCCTCCCGCTCGCCACGCCGCAGCACGGCCCGGATGCGGGCGTCCAGCACCCGCCCCTGCACCGGCTTGACGACATAGTCGTCGGCCCCCGACTCCAGCCCGACCACCACGTCGATGTCGTCACTGCGGGCGGTGAGCAGGATGATCGGCAGCTGGTCCGTGCGCCGGATGCGCCGGCACACCTCGAACCCGTCGATGCCGGGCAGCATCACATCCAGCACGATCAGGTCCGGCCGCTGCTCGCGCAACAGCTTCAGACCGTCCTCGCCGGTGGCAGCGGTGGCCACACGGTGCCCCTGGCGCGTCAGCGACAGCTCCAGGGCCGTACGGATGGCGTCGTCGTCCTCGATCAGCAACAGGGAAGGCACGGACGTCATTCTGTCCCATGACATGGCGCCGTATCGACTCCTGGACCGCTCCCACACATCTCACCCATAGGAGTGACGGTCCGAGATACCGGATGAGTAGCCGTACGACGCTTCTCTGTGATCAACCTGTGCTGCGCCTGGGCCCCGTCCCTGTTGCACGCCTGTGACAGTCGGCTGACACCGTCATGAAGTCGCGTAGGCAAGCTTCTCGGCACAGGCAAGGAAGCACCACAGAGCGGTACCGAGAATCCGGAACTCCACGACGGGGGGCGCGAGATGAACACGCTGCACAGCACCAGCACTAGCGCGGTCGCAGTTGTCACGCGTCTTCACGACGTCACACGCAACACGGAGAAGTCCGGGAGCGATGGGGGTCCCTCCCGCGCGAGCGCATTCGAGCGTGGGGGAGGGCGGGGGGGCGCTCGCGGTGCCGGGCGTCAGCACACCGGGTCGTACATGACGGTGGTTGACGCACATCTGCTGGGGGGCAACGGGGGAACGCACGGGGGATCCACGTACGGGGAGGGCTCGGGGGAGCGTCGTTCGGTGTCGGAGGCGGAGTTCACCGCCTACGTCCAGGAGCGCCGCGCCTCCCTGTACGCAACCGCCTACCACCTGACCGGCGACCGCTTCGAGGCCGAGGACCTGCTGCAGAGCGCCCTCTTCTCGACGTACAAGGCGTGGGACCGGATCAGCGACAAGGCCGCGGTCGGGGGCTACCTCCGCCGCACCATGACCAACCTGCACATCAGCGCGTGGCGCCGCCGCAAGCTGAACGAGTACCCGACCGAGGAGCTGCCGGAGACGGCCGGCGACACGGACGCGATGCGCGGCACCGAGCTGCGCGCCGTCCTGTGGCAGGCGCTCGCCCGGCTGCCCGAACTCCAGCGCACCATGCTGGTCCTGCGCTACTACGAGGGCCGCACGGACCCGGAGATCGCGGAGATCCTCGACATCAGTGTCGGCACGGTGAAGTCCAGCATCTGGCGGTCACTCCGCCGGTTGCGCGAGGACGAGGTCCTCAGCTTCGGCCGTGACGAGGAGGAGTCCTTCGGGGAGCTTGTCGCCTGACAGGCCCGCCGAGGGCAACGGGGGAAAGGTAAGTACGGGGGAAGCACGGGGGCTGTTCGTCACTCTGGGGGAGGCGGCGGACAGGGCAACGGGGGAGCACTGCAGGGGGGACCACGGGGTCAACGGGGGACCACGGGGGATCACGGGGGATCACGGGAAAAGGGAGCGGGACTGGAGGGCCGGGGGGCCAACCAGTCCCGCTTTTCTGCGTACGTGATTGAAGCGGTCGTACGTGGCTACGCCGCCGTACGCGCCTTCACGCACCGTCCCGCAGCGGCCGCCGCGAGCCGCCCCAACGCCTCGTCCTTGTCGCAGGCGTGGGCGCCCAGGGATGTCTGGCGGGCCACGATGGAGCGTTCGGCGCGCATCAGGCGCCAGCCGCGGCGGAGCAGGAACGGGACGGACTTGCGGCCCTCCTTGAGGTCCCGCAGAAAGCGGCGGCGGAACGTCCGCACCGGGCCGCGGCTCAGGCACAGCGCATCCGCCAGCACACCGAGTTCCTGGCAGCGTCCGACGATCTCGGCGGCGAAGACGCCCTCCGCGATGAACAGCGGGGACCGCCCGACGTCGACGGTCTCCTCGCCGGTACGGGCGCTCAGGGAGATGTCGTACACGGGGACCTTCGTACGCCCCCTGCGGCACAGCTCGACGATCGCCGCGACGGCCGTGTCCGCGTCCCAGGACAGCGGATGGTCCCAGTCGACGTCCGAACTGCCTGCCACCTGCGGCAGCGTCGGATCGTCGCCCTCCTTGTAGAAGTCGTCGAGCCGCAGCACCGGAAGACCGGACCGGGCCGCGAGCAGGGACTTGCCGGAACCGGAGGGGCCGCACAGCAGCACGACCCGGGTGGCTGTCGGAGGATGGGAACTCACGAGGTACCAGTGTGCGGCATCGAGAGCTCCCTGCCGACACCCGGGTCGGCAGGGAGCAGCGTCAAGTGTCAGAACTCAGTACGCCGAGCCCGAGGCACCCAGTGACCCCGTCGGATGCCAGACCGTCTTCGTCTCCAGGAAGAACGTCAGGCGGTCCGTGCCCG
Organism: Streptomyces vastus; assembly: GCF_039532825.1. Classification (NCBI taxonomy): domain Bacteria; kingdom Bacillati; phylum Actinomycetota; class Actinomycetes; order Kitasatosporales; family Streptomycetaceae; genus Streptomyces; species Streptomyces vastus. Next base: position 129,240 of record NZ_BAAASJ010000039.1, on the reverse strand, counting down.
GGTCCGCGGACAGGTCCACAGGCTGGGGGCGGCGTACGCGTTTCAGGTTGTCCGCGGCTGCGATCTCCAGCTCCTTCGCGAGTACGTCGTCGGCGCCGGCCAGGTCGATCGCGTTGACGTCCTGGTGGGCGGCGAGCGGGGCCGCGATCTCCGCCGTACGGCCGGAGAGGACGTTGACCACGCCGCCGGGGAGGTCGGAGGTGGCCAGGACCTCGCCGAGGGAGAGGGCCGGGAGCGGCGACTTCTCGGCCGCCACCACGATCGCCGTGTTGCCCGTCGCGATCACTGGCGCGACCACGGAGACCAGGCCCAGGAAGGACGACTCCTGGGGCGCGATGACCGTCACCACGCCCGTCGGCTCGGGCGTCGACAGGTTGAAGAACGGGCCCGCCACCGGGTTTCCGCCGCCCACAACCTGGGCGATCTTGTCGGTCCAGCCCGCGTACCAGACCCAGCGGTCGATCGCGGCGTCGACCTGAGCGGCGGCCTTCGACTTCGAGAGGCCCTCCGCGTCGGCGACTTCCCGGACGAACTGGTCCTTGCGGCCCTCCAGCATCTCCGCGATGCGGTAGAGGATCTGACCGCGGTTGTAGGCCGTGGCGCCGGACCAGTGCCCGAACGCCTTGCGCGCGGCGACCACCGCGTCACGGGCGTCCTTACGGGACGAAAGGGGCGCGTTCGCCAGCCACTTGCCCTTCGAGTCCGTCACCTCGTACACCCGGCCGCTCTCGGAACGCGGGAACTTCCCGCCGACGTACAGCTTGTAGGTCTTGAAGACCGACAGTCGCTCGGTCTTCTCGGACTTCTCAGACATCGAGGTACGCCTCCAGGCCGTGACGACCGCCCTCGCGGCCGAAGCCCGACTCCTTGTAGCCGCCGAACGGCGAGGTCGGGTCGAACTTGTTGAACGTGTTGGACCAGACGACGCCCGCGCGGAGCTTGTTCGCCACCGCGAGGATGCGGGAGCCCTTCTCCGTCCAGATGCCGGCGGAGAGGCCGTACTGGGTGTTGTTGGCCTTGGCGACGGCCTCTTCCGGGGTGCGGAAGGTGAGGACGGAAAGCACCGGGCCGAAGATCTCGTCGCGTGCGATGGTGTGCGCCTGGGTGACGTTCGTGAAGAGCGTCGGGGCGAACCAGTAGCCGGAGGACGGCAGTTCGCAGGCCGGGGACCAGCGCTCGGCGCCCTCCGACTCGCCCTGCTCGGTGAGCGCGGTGATACGGGCCAGCTGCTCGGCGGAGTTGATCGCGCCGATGTCGGTGTTCTTGTCGAGGGGGTCGCCCAGGCGCAGGGTCGACAGGCGGCGCTTCAGGGAGTCCAGCAGCTCGTCGTGGATCGACTCCTGTACGAGAAGACGGGAGCCCGCGCAGCAGACCTGGCCCTGGTTGAAGAAGATGCCCGTCACGATGCCCTCGACGGCCTGGTCGATCGGCGCGTCGTCGAAGACGATGTTGGCGCCCTTGCCGCCGAGTTCGAGGGTGAGCTTCTTGCGGGTACCCGCGACGGTCCGCGCGATCTCCTTGCCGACGGCTGTCGAGCCCGTGAACGCGACCTTGTTCACGTCCTCGTGCGCGACCAGGGCCGCGCCCGTGTCGCCGTATCCCGGAAGGATGTTGACGACGCCCTTGGGCAGGCCGGCCTGGCGGCAGATGTCCGCGAAGAACAACGCCGACAGGGGAGTGGTCTCCGCGGGCTTCAGGACGACCGTGTTGCCGGTCGCGAGGGCCGGGGCGATCTTCCACGCCAGCATGAGGAGCGGGAAGTTCCAGGGGATGACCTGGCCCGCGACGCCGAGGGGCCTGGGGTCGGGCCCGAAGCCCGCATGGCCGAGTTTGTCGGCCCAGCCCGCGTAGTAGAAGAAGTGCGCGGCGACCAGGGGGAGGTCGGCGTCGCGCGTCTCCTTGATGGGCTTTCCGTTGTCCAGCGTCTCCAGGACGGCCAGTTCGCGGCTGCGCTCCTGGATGATGCGGGCGATGCGGAAGAGGTACTTGGCGCGCTCGGAGCCCGGCAGCGCCGACCACTTCTCGAAGGCCTTACGGGCGGCCTTCACCGCACGGTCGACGTCCGCCTCGCCCGCCTGGGCGACCTCGGATAGGACCTCTTCGGTGGAGGGCGAGATCGACTTGAAGACCCTGCCGTCCGCCGCCTCGGTGAACTCGCCGTCGATGAACAGGCCGTACGAGGGCGCGATGTCGACGACGGACCGGGACTCTGGGGCCGGCGCGTACTCGAATACGGAAGCCATGATGATCAATCCACCGTCACGTAGTCGGGGCCGGAGTAACGGCCGGTGGCCAGCTTCTGGCGCTGCATCAGCAGGTCGTTGAGGAGCGAGGACGCGCCGAAGCGGAACCAGTGGTTGTCCAGCCAGTCCTCGCCCGCCGTCTCGTTCACCAGGACCAGGAACTTGATCGCGTCCTTGGTGGTGCGGATGCCGCCCGCGGGCTTCACCCCGACCTGTACCCCGGTCTGCGCCCGGAAGTCGCGTACGGCCTCCAGCATGAGCAGGGTGTTCGCGGGCGTCGCGTTGACAGAGACCTTGCCGGTCGACGTCTTGATGAAGTCGGCACCCGCAAGCATGCCGAGCCAGGAGGCGCGCCGGATGTTGTCGTACGTCGACAGCTCGCCGGTCTCGAAGATGACCTTCAGGCGGGCGCTCGTCCCGCAGGCCTCCTTCACGGCGACGATCTCGTCGTACACCTTCATGTAGTTCCCCGCGAGGAAGGCACCGCGGTCGATGACCATGTCGACCTCGTCCGCTCCGGCCTCGACGGCGTCGCGTACGTCGGCCAGCTTCACGCCGATCGCGGCGCGCCCCGCCGGGAAGGCGGTGGCGACGGAGGCGACCTTGACGCCGGAACCGGCGACGGCCTCCTTGGCGGTGGCCACCATGTCGGGATAGACGCAGACGGCCGCCGTCGTGGGGGTCGTACGGTCCGTGGGGTCCGGGTGGACGGCCTTGGCGCCGAGCGCCCGGACCTTGCCCGGGGTGTCCGCGCCTTCCAGCGTCGTCAGGTCGACCATGGAGATGGCGAGGTCGATGGCGTACGCCTTCGCCGTGGTCTTGATGGAACGGGTGCCGAGCGAGGCGGCCCGCGCCTCCAGGCCGACGGTGTCGACGCCGGGCAGCCCGTGGAGGAAGCGGCGCAGCGTGCTGTCGGACGCGGTTACGTCGCCGAGTGCGTGTGCGGCTGGTGCTGTGGTGGGCATGGTCACGAGGGGAGCATATCTACGCGCGTAGCGGCTGTACAGCCCTCCAGCCTTTCCCGGCGCTCGTCGCGAGCTACTCGAGCGCCCGCCGCGAGGTCATCGAGCGCTCGGCGACCGCGGATGAGCGCTGTCAGAGGCGTCGGGCAGAATCGGGAGCATGACGACCCCGGACCATCAGCCACCCCGACCGGACTCCTCGGGCTCTTCGGAATCCCCGCAGACTCCGGACTCTCCGGATGCTACGGGCTCTTCGGGTTCCCAGGGCTCTTCCGATTCGCCGGATGCCCAGGGCGTGCCTGAGCCGCCGGGTTCGTCGGATTCTCCCGGCTCGTCGGAACCCACGCCGTCCATGCCCTCCACGCCGCCCTCGGGTCCGGAGTCCAGGGACCGGATCTACCGGTCGCCGGCGGCCATCGGTGGCGGTGTGCTGCTGCTCGCCATCGCGGGCTGGCTCGGTATCGACGCGCTGATCGTGGGCAAGGGCCGCACGCCGTGGCTGGCGCTCGCGGGGCTCATCCTCCTCGTCCCGCTGGTCGTCGCCTTCACCCTGCGCCCGGCCGTCTTCGCGAACGACGACAGGCTGCGCATCCGCAACCCCTTCCGCGTGATCGTGCTGCCCTGGGGCACGGTCGAGGCCCTGCGCTCCGGCTACTCGAACGAGGTGCTCGACAAGTCCGGCACCAGGTACCAGCTGTGGGCGATACCCGTCTCGCTGCGCGCCCGCAAGAAGGCGGCGCGGCAGCAGGCCCGCGCCGACAAGGAGGGCGGCGACATCCGTCCGTCGCGGATGCCGGAGCCGACCGGGCCCGTGCGCGCCCACGCCGACCAGATCATGGATGAGCTGCGTGAGCTGGTGGTAGCGCGTGGACCGGACAAGCGGGCGCAGGGGGAGCCGTCGGTGCGATGGGCCTACGAGATCGTGGCGCCGGTGCTGGCCGGTGCGGTGCTGCTGGCCATTCTGCTGGCGGTGGGGTGACCACTCGGGCCGCCTCAGCATCCTGAGGCGGTACCAACACCCCGGATCTTGAGGAGATGGGCGCTTTGGGCCGTACGAGAGGGTGGTGTCTGCCTCAGCCGTCCGGGGTCCCGTCACGGGGCCCCGACATCACGGTCCAGGCGTCACCGGCGTAGCCACGCACCGAGGGAGTAGATGTGTCGTACGACGAGCCTCTGCGGCTGCCCGCCACGGCGATACCCGAGGGCTGCCGGGACTGGACGGCCGGGCAGGCCGGGGTCTGGTCGGCGGCGCTGCCGCCGCGCTGGACGTTCCTGCGCGTACGCAGGTCGGTTGCGGCCGGAGCGACCACCTTCGCGCTGTGCGCGGGCGGCTGGGCCGTGGTGCTCGGCGGGCTGTGGCCGCTCCTCGCGGCGGCGTTCGCGGTGTACGTCCTGTGGGTGCTCGCCCGCCCCGAGCTCGTCTGGGCCGGGGCGCCCGCGCTGCTCCTCGCGCTCGCCTTCCAGGCACCGTCGCAGCCGTGGGCGGTGACCGCGCTCTTCGTGCTTGTCGTGGTGGTTTGCTGGGCGGTCGTCGCCGTACGCCTGCGGGCTCGAAGCACGCAGCACGAGCGGGCGCTGGAGGCAGCCGAGGGCATCACGGCGTGGCTGCCGGACGCGGAGGAACCGGTGCGGCGCGGCAGCTTCCTGCGCAACCTCGGCCTCGTGGTCCTCGCCCTCGGCGTGCTGACCGGTGCCACCTCGGGCCTCTGGGGCTCGGCCGCCGACCGCCAAGGCGCCTGGGCGGCAGCCTTCTTCGTGGCCGGCCTCGGCGCGACTGCCCTGGCCTCGGCCTGGTTCGGCCGTCATCGCGCCGTCGAACTGCGCCGGGAACCCGCACCGGTGCTTCGCGTCCTGGTGCGCGACGACGTGGAAGGCAGCACGGAGGTCTACGCAGCGGATGACGTCCGGGCCATCCGCCCCCTGTTCACGGTCGACCTGACCTCGTTCGAAGAGGACGAGGACGACGATGACGATGCGGAAGCCGAAGGGGCGGAAACCGAGGACGACGAGGAGGAGCTCGAGCGGCTCCTGGAGGTCGTGGACGCCGACACCCCGGGCCCGGTCCGCGAAGCCGTCCTCTTCGGCGTGCCCTTCGACGGCGCCGAGGTCCTCGTCCTCAGCGCCGACGTGGACCCGGCCCAGCCTCCGCTGATCGAGTGGTCGACGGGACCCGTACGCCCGTTGTCGCTGAGCGCGGGGCGGCGGCGTATCGAACGGGCGAAGGCCCGGGAGGCGCAGAGCCGCCAACTGGAGGAGCAGGCAAGGGAGCTGGCCGGGACCCAGCCGCCCGTCGCGGTGCGCCGCTGGCATGCCGGGTGGCTCGACCGGCTGGCCGCCGCGCTGCTGGTGGCCTGGGGCGTATGGCTCTGCTGGGCCTGGTTCACCGAATCCGGCACCGCCGTGTGGAAGCTGGCCCTGGTCGTCGTACTGGGCGTCTACGGCGCGGTCCGCGTCCCCGTGAAACTGGCCTGGCGCATCACCGCCGACCGCACGGGCCTATGGGTCACCGGGCTGCGCGGACCCCAGCACGTTCCCTGGGAGGACCTCCGCTCCGTACGCCGCCAACGCTTCGAACTCAAGCTGCGCTGGCGCGGCGACAACTGGGCTGTCGCCGCACCTCACTGGGGCTGGCTCGAGCGCACCCGCGGCCTGGTCCACCCCTATGACGCGCTGGCCGCCGAACTCAGCGCGATGCGCACGGATCCCGCACTGCGGCCCACGGGGGAGAGCACGGCCCCCGAACGCGGGCGTCCGCTGTGGCCGCTGGCGGCCGTGCTGGCGCTGGGGTGGGTGGTTGCGGTGATGGCGCTGAGGTGAGATTGCACCAGGCCGCAGTGTGTGTCAGATGCCCGCTGCCGCCGAGAGGTCCCGCTTGATGGCCGTCAGGAGAGCCGTCGCCTTCTTGCGGGCCGTGGGCAGGCCGGTGTGCGAAGCGACCGGGATGACGACCTCCAGGTAGCACTTCAGCTTTGGCTCCGTGCCGCTGGGGCGGACGATGACGCGGGCGCCGTCGAGCGTGTAGCGCAGGCCGTCCGTGGGCGGGAGCTTGTCCGTGCCCTTCGTCAGGTCCTCGGACTTGGTGATCGCCAGGCCCGCGAGGTGGGTGGGCGGCTGTTCGCGGAGGCGGCGCATCGCGTTCGCGATCAGGGAGAGGTCGTCCACGCGGACGGAGAGCTGGTCGGTGGCGTGCAGGCCGTGTTCCACGGCGAGGTCGTCGAGGAGGTCGAGGAGGGTTCTGCCCTGCTCCTTGAGCTCCGAGGCCAGTTCCGTGATCAGCAGGGCCGCCGTGATGCCGTCCTTGTCCCGTACGCCCTCGGGGTCCACGCAGTAGCCAAGGGCCTCCTCATACCCGTAACGCAGGCCCTCCACCCGGGCGATCCACTTGAAGCCCGTCAGGGTCTCCTCGTACGGGAGCTGCGCCTTCTCCGCGATACGGCCGAGGAGGGAGGACGACACGATCGACTCCGCGAAGGTGCCGCGGGCGCCGCGCTTCACAAGGTGGGCGGCGAGGAGGGCGCCGACCTCGTCGCCGCGCAGCATGCGCCAGTCGCCGCCGTCCTCGATGGCCACGGCGCAGCGGTCGGCGTCCGGGTCGTTCGCGATGATCAGGTCCGGGTTCGCCTCGCGGGCCTTCGCGAAGGCCAGGTCCATCGCGCCCGGTTCCTCCGGGTTCGGGAAGGCGACCGTGGGGAAGTCCGGGTCCGGGTCCGCCTGTTCGGCGACGAGGACGGGCTCCGGGAAGCCCGCGCGGGCGAAGGCGGCGAGGAGGGTGTCCGTGCCGACGCCGTGCATCGCTGTGTAGACGGTGCGGGCGGTGCGGGGGGAGTTCTCGGCGAGTACGGCGTCCGTACGGGCGAGGTAGGCGTTGTGGACGCTGTCGTCGCCTTCGCCGGCGAGGATCTCCCAGCCTCCGGCCGGACGCGGTACGTCGCTCAGGCTCGCGATCGCCTCGATCTCCGCGGCGATCTCGGCGTCCGCCGGGGGGACGATCTGGGAGCCCTCGCCTAGGTAGACCTTGTAGCCGTTGTCGCGCGGCGGGTTGTGGCTGGCGGTCACCTCCACGCCCGCGACCGCGCCGAGGTGCCTTACGGCGAAGGCGAGGACGGGGGTGGGGAGGGGACGGGGGAGCACGGCTGCCCTCAGGCCCGCGCCCGTCATCACCGCGGCGGTGTCGCGGGCGAAGTCCTCCGACTTGTGGCGGGCGTCGTAGCCGATGACGACCAGGCCGTTCTCCCGGCCCTTGCCCTTGAGGTACGCGGCGAGGCCCGCGGCGGCTCGGATGACCACCGCGCGGTTCATCCGCATGGGGCCGGCGCCGAGTTCGCCTCTAAGGCCCGCGGTGCCGAACTGGAGGGTGCCGGTGAATCGTGCGGTGAGCTCCGCTTCGTCCCTGGCGTCGATCAGCGTGGTGAGTTCGTCCCGGGTCTCCGGGTCGGGGTCTTCGGCCAGCCACGCCTTGGCCTTCGCGACGAGTTCATCCTGCACGGGGGGTCAACCTCTTTCTTTGGTTCCTGTCCGGCCTGGTGCGGGTGGGTGGGGGGAGGGTTTTCTTTCCCCAGCCCCGCCCCTTCCCGAAACTGGGGGCTGCGCCCCCAGGCCCCCCGCAAGGGGGTGGGTGGTGACAGTCGTGTCGCGGCTGCGGGGTGCGTCGTGGCTGGTCGCGCAGTTCCCCGCGCCCCTGAAAAAAACCAAGCCTGCGACTTCCGGCGCCCCGAGCGCCCGCGCCCCCTAAACGCGCTCACCCCGGGAAGCCCGTACCCCCGACTACCCGCAGCCTCCCACCGGCCCACGGCCCCGCACCCACCCACGCGCCTCAGGGGCGCGGGGCTGTGACATCAGCGGCTCCGCCGCGGGGCGCGACCAGCCACAACGAACCCAAAGGTTCAGATTCGATCCAGCACCTGCGTCAACAACGCCCCCATCCGCGCAGCCGAATCCCGCCCCGCCTGCAGAACCTCCTCATGGTTCAGCGGCTCCCCCGTCATCCCGGCGGCAAGATTCGTGACCAGCGAAATGCCCAGCACCTCCGCACCCGCCTCCCGCGCAGCGATGGCTTCCAGAACCGTCGACATCCCCACCAGATCCGCACCGATGACCCGAGCCATCCGAATCTCCGCCGGCGTCTCGTAGTGCGGCCCGGGGAACTGCGCGTACACCCCCTCCTCCAAAGACGCGTCGATCTCCTTGCACAGGGCGCGCAGCCGACGCGAGTAGAGGTCCGTCAGGTCGACGAAGTTGGCGCCGACGATCGGCGACGTGGCCGTGAGGTTGATGTGGTCGCTGATGAGCACCGGCTGACCGGGCCGCATCCCCTCGCGGAGTCCCCCGCAGCCATTGGTCAGCACAACGGTCTTGCACCCGGCGGCGACAGCGGTACGCACTCCGTGCGCGACGGCGGCGACACCGCGCCCCTCGTAGAAGTGGGTGCGGCCAAGAAAGACGAGCGCCCGCTTGTCGCCCAAGCGGTACGAGCGGATCTTGCCGCCGTGGCCCTCGACCGCCGGCGGGGGGAACCCGGGCAGCTCGGTGACCTGGAGCTCGGCCTCGGGGGCACCGAGGGCGTGCACGGCCGGTGCCCAGCCGGAGCCCATCACCAGCGCGACGTCGTGGGTCTCGGCGCCCGTGAGCTCGCGCAGGCGCGAGGCGGCGGCGTCGGCGGCGGCGTAGGGGTCGCCCTGGATGTCGTCCGGAAGAAGAGAAGCGTTCACGCGATGAGGGTAGCTGGTCGATGCCTACGCGCGTAGATGCTGAGGGCCACAGGTTCGCGATCGTTGTCCTGATCGTTGTCTTTTTCGCGAACCAACGCCCCTGAATCAACGGCGCCCCTGAATCGACAGCGCCTCTGAATCGGCTGAATCAACAGGGCCGCTTCCGCAGTTCCATCACATAGTCGTGCGGCGCGCCCGCCGACTCCGCCGCGTCCGCGATCTCCCCCAGATAGCGCGCCGAAGGCAGCCCGCCCTCGTAGCCGTTCAGCACGTACACCCACGCCGGCTCCTCGCCCTCCAGCGTGTGCACACGGACCCGCATCCGCCGGTATATGTCGAGCCCGACGCCCTCCCAGCGGTCCAGGGAGTCCTCGTCGAGCGGAGCGACGTCGTACAGCGCGACGAACACCTGCGAGCGCGGCGCCTCCGCAATGGTCGCGAGTGCGCCCTCCCAGCCCATGTGCTCGCCGCCGAAGGTCAGCCGCCAGCCGTTGAGCCACCCGGTGGCGCGCAGCGGCGAATGCGGGGCCCGGCGCGTCATGAGCCGCGGGTCGAGATTGCCGGCGTATGCGGCGTAGAGCGACATGGGGTTGAGGGTACGGCAGCGACGCGCGAGCCTCTCCTGTAACAGAGGCACCCGGCGCAGGCCCCCCGGGGCGGAAGCACTGTGGGGCGTGCGGGACAATGGAGTACGTGACTCGGATCGTGATCATCGGTGGCGGACCCGGCGGATACGAGGCGGCCCTGGTGGCCGCCCAACTCGGCGCGGAGGTAACCGTCGTCGACTGCGACGGCCTGGGCGGTGCGTCGGTGCTCACCGACTGCGTGCCGTCGAAGACGCTGATCGCGACCGCCGAGGTGATGACCACCTTCGACTCCTCGTACGAGGAACTCGGCATCATTGTGGCCGACGACACTCCACACATCGACACGCCCGCCCGGGTGGTCGGAGTCGATCTCGGCAAGGTCAACCGCCGGGTGAAGCGGCTCGCGCTCGCCCAGTCGCACGACATCACCGCATCCGTGACGCGGGCGGGGGCGCGAGTCATGCGCGGTCGCGGGCGGCTCGACGGCCAGCAGGCCCTGGACGGGTCCCGGAAGGTCGTGGTGCGGGCCGCGGACGGCAGCGAGGAGACGCTCGTCGCCGATGCCGTGCTCATCGCCACCGGTGGACATCCCCGTGAGCTGCCCGACGCGCAGCCGGACGGCGAGCGGATCCTGAACTGGACCCAGGTGTACGACCTCGATGAGCTGCCCGAGGAGCTCATCGTGGTCGGTTCCGGTGTCACCGGTGCCGAGTTCGCCGGTGCCTATCAGGCGCTCGGGTCGCGGGTCACGCTCGTATCCAGCCGTGATCGTGTGCTGCCGGGTGAGGACTCCGATGCCGCGGGCGTCCTGGAGGACGTGTTCCGGCGGCGTGGCATGAACGTCCTGGCGCGTTCCCGCGCCCAGTCCGCCAAGCGCGTGGGCGACCGGGTCGAGGTGACGCTGGCCGACGGTCGCGTCATCACCGGCTCGCACTGTCTGATGGCCGTCGGCGCCATCCCCAACAGCCATGGCATGGGGCTCGAAGGGGCCGGCGTCAAGGTGAAGGACTCCGGGCACATCTGGACGGACAAGGTGTCCCGGACGACGGCTCCGGGGGTGTACGCGGCCGGTGACGTCACCGGAGTCTTCGCGCTCGCCTCCGTGGCGGCGATGCAGGGCCGTATCGCCATGTACCACTTCCTCGGTGACGCGGTCGCCCCGCTGAACCTGAAGACCGTGTCCTCGAACGTCTTCACCGACCCCGAGATCGCGACCGTCGGCTACTCGCAGGCGGACGTCGACGGCGGCGTCATCGACGCCCGGGTCGTGAAGCTGCCGCTGCTGCGCAATCCGCGCGCCAAGATGCAGGGCATCCGGGACGGCTTCGTGAAGATCTTCTGCCGGCCGGGCACCGGGATCGTCGTCGGTGGTGTGGTCGTATCGCCGCGCGCCTCGGAACTGATCCATCCGATCTCGATCGCGGTCGACAACAACCTGACCGTCGAACAGATCGCGAACGCCTTCACCGTGTATCCATCCCTTTCGGGCTCGATCGCCGAGGTGGCCCGGCAGCTGCACACCCGGAAGACCGAGCCCGACGCCTGACGGCCGGAAGTAACTCCTCGCTGGTCACGGGGAGTTGCCGCTTCTTTGAGCGGTGTGGACAGCGGGAGTGGACGCGTATACCACTTTCCGTGCTGCCGTGCGAACAACTTCTGTTATTCGGCGCAAACTGCTGAAAGCAGACGGTCGTTGGGGTTACTGTCAGTTTCGTGTTCGCTGCAGAACGTCGCCAATTGATCCTCGAAATGGTGCGAGCGAACGGGGCCGTGTCGCTCCGTGAGCTCGCCCGCGTCGTCCAGACCTCTGAAGTGACCGTACGGCGGGACGTGCGCGCACTGGAGGCAGAAGGACTCCTCGACCGCCGGCATGGCGGTGCGGTATTGCCGGGCGGGTTCACGCGGGAGTCCGGCTTTCCGCAGAAGTCACATCTCGCGACCGCCGAGAAGACGGCCATCGCCGATCTCGCCGCGAGTCTCGTCGAAGAGGGCGAGGCCATCGTGGTCGGGGCGGGCACCACCACGCAGGAGCTGGCCCGCCGGCTCGCGCGGGTGCCAGGGCTGACCGTCGTCACCAACTCCCTTCTGGTGGCTCAGGCGTTGGCCCATGCCAACCGCGTCGAGGTCGTGATGACCGGAGGCACCCTGCGCGGTTCCAACTACGCCCTCGTCGGCAGCGGGGCCGAGCAGTCCCTTCAGGGGTTGCGGGTCTCCCGGGCCTTCCTGTCCGGGAGCGGACTGACCGCCGAGCGCGGCCTGTCCACCTCCAACATGCTGTCGGCCAGCGTGGACAGGGCCCTGGTGCAGGCCGCCGCGGAGGTCGTCGTCCTCGCCGATCACACCAAGCTCGGCACGGACACGATGTTCCAGACGGTGCCGACGGATGTGATCACGCGCCTGGTCACGGACGAGCCGCCCGCCCATGACGACCGTGCGGCCACGGAGTTGCAGGCCCTGGCCGATCAGGGGGTGCAGATCGCTGTGGCCGGCTCGGGCAGTGCGGGACCGGTGGGGCGGCAGCCGCCCCACCGGGACGTGCCGCTTCCCAGTCCGCGTCGGGGGCAAGTCCCCGGCGGGGGGCCGCAGTTGCGGAGCACTGCCGGGGTCCTGGGGGAACAGCCCCAGAGTGAGCGAGCGCGGGTTGCGGATATGCGTCGGCGCTAGGCCCTCGCCGGGCGGAACGGAAAGTGACGGGCGGCTTCCGGGGTGGGTGGTTCGGGGTCCGCTGCCGGCTGCGGGTTCGTTGTGGCTTGTCGCGCCCCGCGGCGGAGCCGCTGATGTCACAGACCCGCGCCCCCTTGGGTACGTGGTGGGTGCGGGGCCGTGGGCCGGTGCGTCAGCCCGTCGCAGGCTGGGCATACGGCCCTTCGGCTCACACAGGGCGCAGGTGGCCTGAGACAGAACCTGAGCGACGGGCATACGACGCACCGGCCCGCGTCCCCTCCCGCCGGTGAAAAGCTGCGGGTAGTCGGGGGTACGGGCTTCCCCGGGGCGCCGGGAGTCGCAGGCTTTGGCTTTCAGGGGCGCGGGGCTGTGACATATGCGGCTCCGCCGCGGGGCGCGACCAGCCACGACGGACCCGCAGTCGCCAACGGACCGAACCCACCCACCCGGTAGGCGCCCCGTCCAACCGCCGGACGCGTACGGCTCAGTCCTTGATCTCGCAGATCACCGCACCGGACGTGACCGACGCACCGATCTCCGCACTCAAGCCCTTGATGGTGCCCGAGCGATGGGCGTTCAGGGGCTGTTCCATCTTCATGGCCTCCAGGACGACGACCAGGTCGCCCTCCTTGACCTCCTGGCCCTCCTCGACCGCGACCTTGACGATGGTGCCCTGCATCGGGGAGGCGAGGGTGTCGCCGGAGGCTGCGGGGCCGGACTTCTTCGCCGCGCGGCGCTTGGGCTTGGCGCCCGCCGCAAGTCCCGTACGGGCCAGGGACATGCCCAGGCTGGACGGCAGGGAGACCTCCAGGCGCTTGCCGCCGACCTCGACGACGACCGTCTCGCGGCCCGGCTCCTCGTCCGCCTCTGTGGCCACCGGAGCGGCGAACGGCTTGATCTCGTTGACGAACTCGGTCTCGATCCACCGGGTGTGCACCCTGAACGGGTTACTGGTGAACGCCGGGTCCGCGACCACCGCCCGGTGGAAGGGGATGGCCGTTGCCATGCCCTCCACCTGGAACTCGGCCAGCGCCCGGGCAGCCCGCTGCAGGGCCTGCTCACGGCTGGCACCGGTGACGATCAGCTTGGCGAGCAGCGAGTCCCAGGCCGGGCCGATCACCGCACCGGACTCCACGCCCGCATCCAGGCGCACGCCCGGACCGGACGGCGGCGCGAAGGTCGTCACTGTGCCGGGAGCGGGCAGGAAGTTACGGCCGGGGTCCTCGCCGTTGATGCGGAACTCGAAGGAATGCCCGCGGATCGCCGGGTCGTCGTAACCCAGCTCCTCGCCGTCGGCGATGCGGAACATCTCGCGCACCAGGTCGATGCCGGTGACCTCCTCGGTCACCGGATGCTCGACCTGCAGGCGGGTGTTGACCTCCAGGAAGGAGATCGTGCCGTCCACGCCCACCAGGAACTCGACGGTGCCGGCACCGACGTAGCCGGCCTCCTTGAGGATGGCCTTCGATGCCGCGTACAGCTGCTGGTTCTGCTCATCTGTCAGGAACGGCGCGGGGGCCTCCTCGACCAGCTTCTGGTGCCGGCGCTGCAGAGAGCAGTCCCGGGTCGAGACCACGACCACGTTGCCGTGCTGGTCGGCCAGGCACTGGGTCTCCACATGCCGCGGCTTGTCCAGGTAACGCTCCACGAAGCACTCGCCGCGGCCGAACGCGGCCACCGCCTCGCGCACCGCGGAGTCGTACAGCTCGGGCACCTCTTCAAGGGTGCGGGCCACCTTCAGACCGCGTCCGCCGCCGCCGAACGCCGCCTTGATCGCGATCGGCAGGCCGTGTTCCTCGGCGAACGCCACGACCTCGTCGGCGCCCGAGACCGGGTCGGGGGTGCCCGCGACCAGCGGGGCGCCCGCGCGCTGCGCGATGTGCCTCGCTGCGACCTTGTCACCCAGGTCGCGGATCGCCTGCGGGGGCGGGCCGATCCAGATCAGGTCCGCGTCCAGGACCGCCTGCGCGAAGTCCGCGTTCTCCGAAAGGAAGCCGTAGCCGGGATGGATGGCGTCCGCCCCGGAGTCCTTGGCGGCCTGGAGCACCTTGGTGATGTCCAGGTAGCTGGTGGCGGGGGTGTCACCGCCCAGGGCGAACGCCTCGTCCGCGGCCCGCACATGCAGTGCGTCCCGGTCCGGCTCGGCGTACACCGCCACGCTCGCGATACCGGCGTCTCGGCACGCCCGGGCGACACGGACAGCGATTTCGCCACGATTGGCGATCAACACCTTGCGCACGTTGGCTCCCTCTCCTTGAAACAAGCCGAGTTTAGGGACTGCCGACACGTCGTTTCGACCCATCCCCGATGGTGAGCTTGCCCACACGGAGCGTGATACGAGGCCCGCTCGCCCGCGAAATCCCTTGTCGCACCGCGGTACGCAGGGGACTTCTCAAGAACCCTAGCCCCCTGATGTGGCCAAGGTCTCTGTGAGAGCGTGCTGCGGCCCACTCTGTTTCTTTGTGGAGTCCCTACGAATGGGCTAATGAATCTTTGCCCTCGCCGGATCCCTTGTCCCGACGTTTACCCGTTAGTAGCGTTCGCGATGTCTCGAACGTACTTGGGGTAACGCAAGCCCCGGTCGAACGGCAGTCGAAAGTGGGTGGGGGCCGGTGGTACGCAGGCCGGTGGCATGGGTGGCCGCGATCGTGCTCTTCGTGGAGGCGGTGGGCATCGCACTTGTCAACTGGTTCATGGGAGTCGTCGTCGACCGGCAGGAGATGTCCCTCGCGGGGCTCGACGCGGGCATGATGTCCGTGTCCTCGAAGATCGCGGGCCTGGTCTTCGGCCTCTACTTCGCCATCTGCGGCTTCGTCGCGCTGCGCGTCGCCCTGCGCGACCGTGCCCCCGCCGGCCTCGGCCGCATCGTGCTCATCAGCGCGGCCGTGGTGCACGGCCTGCTCGGCGCGTTCACGGTCGGCCTGGTGGGCTGGGGCGCGTTCGCCTTCATGATGGTGGTGTTCGGGCTGATCGTGCTGATCTTCATGGGGTACGACCGTGACGGCGGGCCGGACGTCTCCGATGCGGTGCCGGGTGACGGCGACGGGCCGGGCTCCACGGTCGCGCCCCCGGCACCGACCGCCTCCTGATCGGGGTCAGCTCTCCCGGGGCGTCCACAACTCCGTGATCCCCACGCCCAGTTGGGCCAGCAGGCGGCGCAGCATCGGCAGTGAGATCCCGATGACGTTGCCGTGGTCGCCGTCGATGCCCTCGATGAACGGGGCCGAGCGGCCGTCGAGCGTGAACGCCCCGGCCACGTAGAGGGGTTCGCCCGAGGCGACGTACGCGGCGATCTCGGCGTCCGTCGGCTCGCCGAACCGCACCACGGTGGACGCGGTCGCCGAGGCGTACCGTCCCGTCACCGTGTCGTACACGCAGTGCCCCGTCTGCAGCGTGCCCGCGCGCCCGCGCATCGACTTCCAGCGCGCGGTGGCCTCCTCGGCGTCCGCGGGCTTGCCGAGCGCCTCGCCGTCCAGGTCGAGCACCGAGTCGCAGCCGATCACCAAGGCGCCCTTGAGCTCGGGCTTCGCCGCCACCACCGAAGCCTTCGCCTCGGCCAGGGCGCGTGCCAGCTCGGCGGGGGTGGGGGCGGTCACGGCCTCCTCGTCGACCCCGCTGACGATGACCTCGGGGTCGAGGCCGGCCTGCCTCAGCAGGCTGAGCCGGGCAGGGGACTGGGAGGCGAGGACGAGTCGACGGCGCGGCTGATCAGTCATGGGGCCAGGGTAGCGACGCGGCGGGAGGGGGCGTCGGGGAAGGGCGTCGGGGCGGTCACCGGCGGCCCGGTCACCGTCCCGGTGACGGGCCCTGTGACCGGCGGCGGATCACATGACGCCGAGCACGATCATCGCGAGCACCATCGCCAACGCCATGAGAATCCCCAGCCGCCGCAACATGTCCTGCATGTCGCGCAGTTCCTTGGGCGGCTCGTTCTCGGGGTCGGACCAAAGCATTCCACGATCGTGACTCCGCGCCGGGCCCGGCCGCCTGAGTACGCATACTCATCTTGCGTAGGAGAGAAGCCCCGAGGCCCCCCGGCCCCCTAGCCCGGCCAGTACGTGCGCCCCCAGGCCCTGGGACCGGGCGCGGGCAGCCGGCTCATGGCCACGCGTGCCGGGTTGGCCCAGGCGTCCGGCTCGCGGGGCGCGCCGGACGGGGCGGCAGCCACCGCCGCGGCGCGCGCCTGGACCACCGCCAGTGCGGCGGCCAGCTCCTCCGGGGTCGGATTGCCCCGTACGACCTTGATCATGACCGCTCCCAACTGGTGCCCTACAGGGGGATGTTGCCGTGCTTCTTCGGAGGCAGTGATTCCCGCTTCGTACGCAGCTGACGCAGGCCCCGTACGACATGGGAACGGGTCTCGGACGGCATGATCACGCCGTCGATGTAGCCGCGCTCGGCCGCCGCGTAGGGGTTGAGGAGCCGGTCCTCGTACTCCTGGATGAGCCGCTGGCGGACCTCCTCGCGCTCCTCCTCGGGCGCGGCGGCGATCGTGCGGCGGTGCAGGATGTTGACCGCGCCCTGCGCGCCCATCACGGCGATCTGGGCCGTCGGCCAGGCGAGGTTGAGATCGGCGCCCAGGTGCTTGGAGCCCATGACGTCGTACGCGCCGCCGAACGCCTTGCGGGTGATCACCGTGATCAGCGGGACGGTCGCCTCGGCGTAGGCGTAGATCAGCTTGGCGCCGCGGCGGATGATGCCGTCGTGCTCCTGGTCCACGCCCGGCAGGAAGCCGGGGACATCGACGAAGGTGATCACCGGGACGTTGAAGGCGTCGCAGGTGCGCACGAAGCGTGCCGCCTTCTCGCTCGCCTTGATGTCCAGGCAGCCCGCGAACTGCATCGGCTGGTTGGCCACGATGCCCACCGGGTGGCCCTCGACGCGGCCGTAGCCGGTGAGGATGTTCGGCGCGTACAGCGGCTGCGTCTCGAAGAAGTCGGCGTCGTCCAGGACGTGTTCGATCACCGTGTGCATGTCGTACGGCTGGTTCGCGCTGTCCGGTACGAGCGTGTCCAGCTCGCGGTCCTCGTCCGTGAGCGCCAGGTCCGCCTCCTCGGGGAAGGCGGGCGGCTCGCTGAGGTTGTTCGACGGGAGGTAGGACAACAGCGACTTGATGTACTCGATCGCGTCCTTCTCGTCGCCCGCCATGTGATGGGCCACGCCGGACGTGGCGTTGTGGGTGCGGGCGCCGCCCAGCTCCTCGAAGCCGACGTCCTCACCCGTCACCGTCTTGATCACGTCCGGGCCCGTGATGAACATGTGCGACGTCTGGTCGACCATCACCGTGAAGTCGGTGATCGCGGGGGAGTAGACCGCACCGCCCGCACACGGGCCGACGACCAGGCTGATCTGCGGGATCACGCCGGACGCATGGGTGTTGCGGCGGAAGATCTCGCCGTACATGCCGAGCGCCGAGACGCCCTCCTGGATGCGGGCGCCGCCGGAGTCGTTGATGCCGATGACCGGGCAGCCCGTCTTCAGCGCGAAGTCCATCACCTTCATGATCTTCTGCCCGAAGACCTCGCCCAGGGCGCCGCCGAACACGGTGAAGTCCTGCGAGAACACGGCCACCGGGCGGCCGTCGACCGTGCCGTAACCGGTCACGACCCCGTCGCCGTACGGCCGGTTCTTCTCCATGCCGAAGTCCGTCGAGCGGTGCTGCGTGAACTCGTCCAGCTCGACGAAGGAGCCCTCGTCCATGAGCAGCTCGATCCGCTCACGAGCTGTCAACTTGCCCTTGGCGTGCTGCTTTTCGACGGCACGCGCCGAGCCGGCGTGCGTCGCCTCCTCGATACGGCGCCGCAGATCCGCGAGCTTGCCCGCGGTGGTGTGGATGTCGATCTCGTGCAGCTGTTCCGGCTCGGACATCGGGATGGGGCTCCCTGCCTGCTCAGTGGGGACGTGGCGAGTGAGGTGCTCAGAAGGGGGGATGGCTACTCATCCGTAGCGTAGTGCGGTGCCTACCGTTCGGCAGTGCGGCGTTTACCACACCCCTCCTCTCTTGTCAGTGGAGGAATGAGATCTCCAGATCAAGCGACGTGGCGGCCACAGCCGGCTGCACGATCGATGCGTCGCGGCGGGACACGCTGGAGGGGTGACGTCACGAGAGTGATCGAGCGCCCGTGAACCTCAGCCCGTCAGGGCTGGAATCCGTCCCTTCTGCGGGGCGGAGGATGTCAAACCTAGGGTGGGTTCTATGACGACGCCACCAGGTGCAGAAGGAAACCCGTCCAACGAGCCGGGTGAGCCGAGTCCGGGCCGCTGGTCCGACCTCGGCCGGCCGCCCCTCAACGCCAACGCGCTGCGCCGGGCACTGGTACGGGACGGAGGGTTCTGGACCGACGTCGCGTTGGTCTCCCGTACCGGCTCCACCAACTCCGACCTCGTCGCCCTCGCCGCCGACGGCAAGGCCGAGGAGGGCGCGGTCCTCGTGGCCGAGGAGCAGAACGCCGGGCGCGGGCGCCTGGACCGGCAGTGGACGGCCCCGGCACGCTCGGGCCTCTTCTTCTCCGTTCTGCTGAAGCCCGCCGAGGTCCCGGTCGAACGCTGGGGCTGGCTGCCGCTGCTCGCCGGGGTCGCCACGGCCACCGCGCTGTCCCGCACCGCCGGCGTGGACACGGCCCTGAAGTGGCCGAACGACCTGCTGCTCACCGTGGGTGGCGAAGAGCGCAAGGTCGGCGGCATCCTTGCCGAGCGCGCCGGAAACGACGGCGTCGTGCTCGGCATGGGCATCAACGTGACGCTCCGCGAGGACGAGTTGCCCGTCCCCACGGCGACATCACTCGCGCTGGCCGGATCCCCGGCCACCGACCGCGACCCGCTGCTGCGGGCCGTGCTGCGCTCGCTGGAGCGCTGGTACGTCGACTGGCGCGCCGCCGGCGGCGATCCCGCCACCTCCCGGCTCCAGGAGACGTACGCCGCGGGATGCGCGACGCTCGGGCGGACGGTACGGGCGGAGCTGCCCGGGGATCGCTCGCTGGTGGGGGAGGCGGTGGCGGTCGACGGGGACGGGCGGCTGGTGCTGGCCACGGGGGAAGGGGTGCAGCAGCCCATCGGGGCGGGGGACATCGTGCATCTGCGGGCGGAGGGTGAGAAGTGAGCGCGGAGCTGTGTTTCGGAGGGGCCATGAGGTGAGCGGTTCGACTGGTGGGGTACCCGAGCCCGACTGTTGAAACGGGGGCTTGACCGTGCCGTACGACTCTGGAGTGGGCCAAGGCGTACCGGGGCTCACCCGCGCAGGAGTGAGCCACAGCACACCTGCCGTGCTGTGTTTTCCCGGGGGACGCTGCGCCTGATAGCGGCTGCGCCGCGGGCCGGACCCCCGGCCGGAACGGCAGGTGGGCCCGCAGCGCAGGAGTGAGCCACAGCACACCTGCCGTGCTGTGTTTTCCCGGGGGGCAACCCCCGGACCCCCGGCCGGAACGGCAGGTGGGCCCGCAGCGCAGGAGTGAGCCACAGCACACCTGCCGTAGAGTTGAGGCCGGTCGAAAGTGACCGTGGCAGATCGGAAGGGCAGCAGGCGTGACCGTCGACGACACGGGCTCCGGCACGGGTGCACACCCCGCCTCCGACGGTGAGCCGGGGCGCAGCGCCGGTTCCGTCGCCGGCGCGTCGGCCGCGCGGGTCGACCGGGCCGGGGCACACGACCGGTTGGACGCGCACGTGGACGACTCCGGCGACGACCACGACCCGCTCGCACTCCGCCTGGAGCAGCTCATCCTCGGTGCCGAGCGGCGCTACACCCCGTTCCAGGCGGCCCGCAGCGCGGGTGTCTCCATGGATCTGGCGTCACGTTTCTGGCGGGCCATGGGCTTCGCCGACATCGGCCAGGCCAGGGCGCTCACGGAGGCGGACGTACTGGCGCTGCGGCGGCTGGCCGGTCTGGTGGAGGCGGGGCTGCTGAGCGAGGCCATGGCGATCCAGGTGGCCCGTTCCACCGGCCAGACCACCGCCCGCCTGGCCGAATGGCAGATCGACTCCTTCCTGGAGGGCCTGACCGAGCCGCCCGAGCCGGGCATGACCCGCACGGAAGTGACGTACCCCCTGGTCGAGCTGCTGCTGCCCGAGCTGGAGGAGTTCCTCGTCTACGTCTGGCGGCGCCAGCTCGCCGCCGCGACCGGCCGGGTCGTACAGGCCGCGGACGACGAGGAGATGGTCGACCGCCGCCTCGCCGTCGGCTTCGCGGACCTCGTCGGCTTCACGCGCCTGACGCGCCGCATGGAGGAAGAGGAACTCGGCGAACTCGTCGAGGCCTTCGAGACCACCTCCGCGGACCTGGTGGCCGCGCACGGGGGCCGCCTGATCAAGACCCTGGGCGACGAGGTGCTGTACGCCGCCGACGACCCGGGGGTCGCCGCCGAGATCGCCCTGCGCCTCATCGAGACCATGGCAAACGACGAGACGATGCCCGAACTGCGCGTCGGCATCGCCTTCGGCACGGTGACGACGCGCATGGGCGACGTCTTCGGCGCGACCGTGAACCTCGCCTCGCGGCTCACCTCGATAGCCCCTCGGGACGCCGTCCTGGTGGACAGCGCGCTCGCCGAGGAGCTGACGCGCACAGGTGACGCGCCCGCCTCCGAGGCGGAGGCCGCCGAAGCGGCTGCCGCGGCGGAGAAGGAGGGCGAGGAGCCACCGACGTACCGCTTCGCGCTCCAGCCGATGTGGCAGCGCCCGGTGCGAGGGCTCGGCGTGGTCGAGCCGTGGCTGCTGAACCGCAGGGATGGTTGAGCTTTAGCCGGGGTCGTCCAGGCAGAGGCCCACGATCGGTACGCACAGGTCCGGGTGGTCGCGGTCTGGGTCTGGGGTCGGTGGCTGGGGTGTCGGGGGCGACGGCTTTTCGCGGGCGGGCGGCTTCGCCGGCTTGGGTGCCGCGGTCGGGCCGTCAGGGGCGGCGGTACGGGAAGGCGTGGGTGGCGTCGCCGCGGGCGTGACGGTCGGGCGTGAGGCACGCTCGGGTTCGGAGCCCCCGCTCGGAGACGCAATGGCAGAGGGGGAGTTACGGGGCCTCGGGGCGCCCTCGGCCGCAGCCGATCCGGTGTCCGAGAACGGGACGGGAGTTCCCGTGGCCCCGACCGCCGTCGGCTCGACGCCAGCGGGCTCGATCTCGGCGGGTTCGATGTCCGTGGCCGTGACGCCCCCGTCCGTCCCGCCCGGCGGCTCCGGTGCGAGCCGCATCAGGGTCAGCGCCCCCGCCGCCAACGCCAGCCCTCCGACGGCGACGAGCATCCGCCGGGGCCGCGGCTTGCGATGACGCCCCCGAGACCGCTCCGCCCGGAACGGGGCCGCCTCGTGCACCGGTGTCTGCCCGTCGATCACCGGCTTGGTCCCCGCGTCCCGCATGTGCTCTCCCCGAAATGAACGCGCACCTGGGCGCGCTGTCGCGGTGCGCAGGTTATGCGCGCTGCGGGGCGGGTCGGTGGAGTTCGGTCCGCGTATCACCCGAACGATGTTGCTCCGCCGGCCGACCGGTTCAAAAACTGGGAGGAATCGCACATGTCACAGCCCCGCGCTCCTTACGGGGCGCGGACCTTCCCCCGGAGGGGCCCCGCTGGGATGATCAGGGGCGGAAGTTAACTCACGTTAACCAAGGAGGACGTCATGGCCGAGCGCAGCGCGGAGCAGCGGTTCGGGGAGTTCGTAGTCGTACGACGCCACGCCTACGTCGCGGAGCTCGCGCTCGACCGCCCCAAGGCCATGAACGCCGTCTCGACCGGGATGGCACGCTCGCTCGCCGCAGCCTGCGAGGCGCTGGCCGCCGACCGGGACGTACGCGTGGTCGTGGTGACCTCCACCCACGAGCGTGCCTTCTGCGTCGGCGCCGACCTGAAGGAGCGGAACTCGCTCACGGACGCCGAGCTGGTGCGCCAGCGGCCGTTGGCGCGGGCCGCGTACACCGGCGTATTGGACCTCCCGATGCCCGCGATCGCGGCCGTGCACGGCTACGCGCTGGGCGGCGGCTTCGAGCTCGCCTTGGCCTGCGACCTGATCGTGGCGGACCGTACGGCCGTAGTGGGGCTGCCCGAGGTGTCTGTCGGGGTGATCCCTGGCGGCGGCGGTACGCAGCTGCTGCCGCGCCGGGTCGGGGCGGCCCGCGCCGCCGAGCTGGTCTTCTCGGCGCGACGGGTGGAGGCCGCCGAGGCGCGGGAGCTGGGCCTCGTGGACGACCTCGTCGAGGCGGGCCGCGACCGCGAGGAAGCGCTCGCGCTGGCCGCGCGGATCGCCGCGAACTCCCCCGTCGGCCTGCGCGCAGCCAAACGCGCCCTCCGCCTCGGGCACGGCCTCGACCTGCGTACGGGCCTGGAGGTCGAGGACGCGGCCTGGCGTTCGACCGCCTTCTCGGGGGACCGCGCGGAGGGGGTCGCGGCGTTCAACGAGAAGCGCTCGCCGGAGTGGCCGGGGGAGTAGGAGGCGCCCTCGGACCGTCCGGAACCCCTGTTCGGCGCCCCGACATCCCAAAACACCGCAAACATCCTTAACCTGGAGTAATGGGCGGTGACGATATGCGGCTGAGGGCCGTGGTGGCGCTGGCGCAGGGCATGGCCGCCGCGCACACCCCGCAGGAGTCGTGGCGCGCGGCCGCCGTGGGGGCCTGTCATGCGCTGGCCGGGAGTTTCGCCGCACTGTCCGTGTGGGAGCGGGAACTCGGCCGGCTGCGGGTGCTCGTGAACGTGGGGGAGCGGGCGGCGGACGAGGAGGAGTACCCCGACGACGAGGCATACCCCGTGCACCAGTTCCCGGAGATCACGGAGTTCCTGCACGAGCGGTGGGCGGCAGGCGGCGGGCCCAACGCCTGGGTGGAGACGGCCGAGGGGCCGGCCGGGGGCCGCGCCGGGTACTGCCACCAGAGGGTCGCCGCGCTGCGCAGGCGCGGGCGCGGCTGCTGTGTCGTCGCGCCGATAGTGCTGCACGGCAGGGCCTGGGGCGAGCTGTACGTGGCCCGCCCGGCGGCAGCCCCCGTCTTCGCGCGCGCCGACGCCGACTTCGCCACCGTCCTCGCCTCGGTCGCCGCCGCCGGGATCGCCCAGACGGAACGCCTGGAGGAGGTCCGCCGGCTCGCCTTCACGGACGCGCTGACCGGCCTCGCCAACCGCCGAGCCGTGGACGTACGCCTGGACGAGGCCCTCGAGCGGCATCGTGCCGACGGCGCGGTCGTCAGCCTCGTGGTCTGCGACGTCAACGGCCTGAAGCGCGTCAACGACACCCGGGGCCATGCCGCGGGCGACCGGCTCCTGGAACGGTTCGGCTCCGTCCTCTCCCTGTGTGGCGCGATGCTCCCCGGCACGCTCGCCGCCCGCCTCGGCGGTGACGAGTTCTGCCTCCTGGCCGTGGGCCCGGCTGCCGACGAGGTCGTCCGCGTCGCCGATGAACTGTGCCGCCGGGCCGTCGAGTTGGAGCTCGGCGAGGGCGTCGCGTGCGGTGTCGCCTCCACCGGGGACCCCATCGGCGACGTCCGCTCGGCCCGCCGCCTCTTCCGCCTCGCGGACGCCGCGCAGTACCGGGCCAAGGCCGCCCGCGCCCCCAAGCCCGTCGTCGCAGGGCGCGAGGGCGGCCCCGAAGACCCCGTCGTCCGCCTCGCCGACCGTCCCCCGCCCGAGCTGCCCGGCGACCGGCGCCGCTTCAGGGGCAGGAACCCCGAGACCGGCCAGGGTCCCGGCCCGTTCGCCTACGGCGACGGCGACGGATAGAGCCACAGCCGCAGCAGGCGGCTCAGACGCGGCATCAGTACATAGGTCAGCGTGGGCAGCAGTACCGCCGGGAAGACCACCGCGCGCAGCGGCAGCGGCCAGCCGGTCGTGTGGGGCACCAGCAGCCACTGGACCAGCAGGACGAGCGGGTAGGCCGCGAGGAACGTGGTCAGCACCATCTTCCAGCGGGGCGGGGACTGCGCCGTCGTACCGGGCAGACTGAACCAGGTCTCCATCCCGGTCGTCGACTGCCGCTCGCCGCTGATCTCGGTGGCGATGCCCTCGATCCGTGCGTGCCAGTCCGCCCGCTCCCGCGACGTCAGCCACTGCGACAGCCGCTCCGGATCGGCGAAGTGCACCACCGCGTGGAAGCGGTGCCCGTCCTCGGGGCGCAGCCAGGCGACCCCCTGGTTCCCGGGGAACCGCGACGCGCTGCGGGTGATGCCATGGGTCCACCGCTCGAACTCGGCTTCCCTTCCGGGGCGTACCTTCCAGGTGAAGACGGCCGTGACCGGTTCGGTGCAGTGGGTGCTGTGGTCCGTACGGAGGGCGCTGTGGTTCATACGGACCCGCGTGCCACGGACTGCGCGCCTCATGCCTCGCGCAGGGCACTGTCAGGCTCCCCTGGGTCCTGTAAGGACCCGGCCCCGGCAGCGGTCGTGACAATTGGCGATTCACTCTCTAGGCTCCTGAATATGGATATGCATACTGTGGTGGTGGGGACGACCGGTGTCACCGCGGCCGACGTGCTCGCCGTGGCGCGGGGCGCGGCGCGCGTCGAGCTCTCCGAGGACGCCGTGGCGGCGCTCGGCGCCGCGCGCGAGATCGTGGACGCGCTGGCGGCCAAGCCGGAACCCGTGTACGGGGTGTCCACCGGCTTCGGCGCCTTGGCGACCCGGCACATCAGCCAGGAGATGCGCGCTCAGCTCCAGCGCAACATCGTCCGGTCGCACGCCGCCGGGATGGGCCCGCGCGTCGAGCGGGAAGTCGTACGCGCCCTGATGTTCCTGCGGCTCAAGACCGTGTGCTCGGGGCGTACCGGCGTGCGCCCCACCGTCGCCCAGACGATGGCCGACATCCTGAACGCCGGCATCACCCCGGTCGTGCACGAGTACGGATCCCTCGGCTGCTCGGGCGACCTCGCGCCGCTCTCCCATTGCGCCCTGACGCTGATGGGCGAGGGGGACGCAGAGGGCCCGGACGGTGTCGTACGACCCGCCGGGGAACTGCTCGCCACCCACGGCATCGAGCCCGTCGAGCTGCGCGAGAAGGAAGGCCTCGCCCTCCTCAACGGCACCGACGGCATGCTCGGCATGCTGATCATGGCCCTGGCCGACCTCGACACCCTCTACAAGTCCGCCGACATCACCGCGGCCCTCTCCCTCGAGGCGCTGCTCGGCACCGACAAGGTCCTCGCTCCCGAGCTGCACGACATCCGTCCGCACCCCGGCCAGGGCGCCAGCGCCGCCAACATGCTCGCCGTGCTGAAGGGCTCCGGCCTCACCGGTCACCACCAGGGCGACGCCCCACGCGTCCAGGACGCGTACTCCGTGCGCTGCGCCCCCCAGGTCGCCGGCGCCGGCCGCGACACCATGGCCCATGCCCGCCTGGTCGCCGACCGCGAGCTCTCCTCCGCCGTCGACAACCCGGTCGTGCTGCCCGACGGCCGCGTGGAGTCGAACGGCAACTTCCACGGCGCCCCGGTCGCGTACGTACTGGACTTCCTGGCGATCGCCGCCGCCGACCTCGGCTCGATCGCCGAGCGCCGCACCGACCGGCTCCTCGACAAGAACCGCTCGCACGGGCTACCGCCCTTCCTCGCGGACGACGCGGGCGTGGACAGCGGGCTGATGATCGCCCAGTACACGCAGGCCGCCCTGGTCAGCGAGATGAAGCGGCTCGCCGTCCCGGCCTCCGCCGACTCGATCCCGTCCTCCGCGATGCAGGAGGACCATGTGTCGATGGGCTGGTCGGCCGCCCGCAAACTCCGTACCGCCGTGGACGACCTGACCCGGATCATCGCCATCGAGCTGTATGCCGCCACCCGCGCCATCGAGCTCCGCGAGGGCCTCACCCCGGCCCCCGCCTCCCGCGCGGTCATCGACGCGGTCCGTGCGGCGGGCGTCCAGGGGCCGGGCCCGGACCGTTTCCTCGCACCGGACCTGGAGGCCGCCGACGCCTTCGTACGCGGGGGGCATCTGGTGGCGGCGGTCGAGCCGGTGACCGGCCCGCTGGCGTAGGAGTTCCGGGGGTCCCTCGGAAGGTGTGAGCGGGGGCACGTCGGCAGACCGTGCCCCCGCCGGGATCTGTGCTAGGGTTCGTAACGAAACGTTTTTGGTACCCATTAACTTTGTGCGCCTGAAAGGAATCCTCTCTCAGGCGCGTTTTGTTTTACCGGTCATTTCCGGATGGGGCCCACCTATCAGGAGAAATGACACATGGCAACTGGCACCGTGAAGTGGTTCAACTCGGAAAAGGGCTTCGGCTTCATCGAGCAGGAGGGTGGCGGCCCGGACGTGTTCGCCCACTACTCCAACATCGCCACCTCGGGCTTCCGTGAGCTGCAAGAGGGCCAGAAGGTCACCTTCGACGTCACGCAGGGCCAGAAGGGCCCGCAGGCGGAGAACATCGTCCCCGCCTAATTTTCAGGGACACGCTCAAATCGAGCCGGGGTCCGCACCTTCGGGTGCGGGCCCCGGCTCGTGCCGTCCGCGTGCCCAGGTGGTCCTCGAGGCCAGCCAGAGGAAGGAATTTCACATCAGCATGACTCGATTCGAACGCCCTGAACGACCCGCTGGTAAACGGCCGGCGAATTCTCGAGGTGCTCGCGGTTCCCGTGGCGCTCGCGGCGGGGCTCCCGCTGCTGCGAACGGCGGCGCCAGGAACGTACGCAAGAAGCCGTCGTCGCCCGCCACCCCGCCGCGGGAGTTCACGCTTCCGGTGTCCGTCACGCCCGCGCTGCCCGCCGTCGAGTCCTTCGACGCGCTGGACATGCCGCCCGCGCTGACGAAGACCCTGGCGGCTCAGGGCGTCATCGAGCCTTTCCCGATCCAGGGCGCGACCCTGCCCAACTCCCTTGCCGGGCGCGACATTCTGGGCCGGGGCCGGACCGGTTCCGGCAAGACCCTCGCCTTCGGTCTCGCGCTGCTCGCCCGCAATGCCGGCCGCCGCGCCGAGCCCAAGGCGCCGCTCGCCCTGGTCCTGGTGCCCACGCGCGAGCTCGCGCAGCAGGTCACCGATTCACTCACGCCGTACGCCACCGCCGTCAACCTGCGGCTCACCACCGTCGTCGGCGGAATGTCCATCGGCAGGCAGGCGGGCTCGCTGCGGCGCGGCGCCGAAGTGCTCGTGGCCACGCCCGGGCGGCTCAAGGACCTCATAGACCGCGGTGACTGCACCCTCGCCCGGGTCGGGATCACCGTCCTGGACGAGGCCGACCAGATGGCCGACATGGGCTTCATGCCACAGGTCACGGCGCTGCTGAAGCAGGTCGAGCCGGACGGGCAGCGGATGCTGTTCTCGGCGACGCTGGACAAGAACATCGACAAGCTCGTACGGATGTTCCTCTCGGACCCGGTCGTGCACTCGGTCGACCCTTCGGCCGGCGCGGTGACGACGATGGAGCACCACGTGCTGCACGTCCTCGACGAGACCGACAAGAAGGCCGTCGCCCTGCGGATCGCGGCCCGCGACGGCCGCGTGATCCTCTTCGTGGACACCAAGCGCGGCGCCGACCGCTTCGCCAAGCGGCTGCTGGCCAACGGCGTACGGGCCTCCGCGCTGCACGGCGGTCGCTCGCAGCCCCAACGCAACCGCACCCTCGACCAGTTCAAGAACGGTCAGGTCACCGCCCTGGTCGCCACGAACGTCGCGGCCCGCGGCATCCATGTCGACGATCTCGACCTCGTCGTGAACGTAGACCCGCCGACCGACCACAAGGACTACCTCCACCGCGGCGGCCGTACCGCCCGCGCAGGCGAGTCCGGCAGCGTGGTCACTCTGGTCCTGCCGGAGCAGAAGCGCGAGATGACCCGGCTGATGTCGGACGCGGGGATCAGCCCGCGGACGGTACGGGTCAAGTCCGGCGACGAGGAGCTGACGCGGATCACCGGCGCGAGGGAGCCGTCCGGCGTGCCTGTGGTCGTCGAGGTGCCGACGCCCGCGGCCGTGCAGCCGAAGGCGAAGTCCCGTCCGCGCAGGGGTGGTGGAGCGCGCCGGGGCGGCCCGCGTCCGCGCAGCCGAAGCTAGCCGTCTAGTACGCCCCTGACGCCCCGTCCCGCTCCCGCCGCACCGAATACACGACGAAGCCCGCGCCCAGGCCGAGGAACAGAGTTCCGCCGACCACGTACGGGGTCGTGTCGAAGCTGCCGGTGTCGGCGAGTTGCGTTTGGGCGGACTGGTCGGTGGAAGCCGAGTCGGTGGAGGCGGGCTTGGCCTGCGTGATGGTCGACGTCCGCTCTGCTCTGGCCTCCGCCGAGGGGCCGTCCCACGTCGCATTGGCGGACGGGACGAACCACAGGGCACCCAGGAGGGTGCCCGCGGCGGTGGCGGTCAGCAGCGATCGACGAGCGGCGGACACGGAGTATCGATCCCCTTGCGGTGCAGGCGAATTGGCCGTGAGGACCGATGCTAATGAAAGATGCGGGTCTCAGGAAAGTCACGGTACCTGTGCGCCCGGCGAACGGCCTCCGTGAGGGCACGGTGACGGTGCAGTGACGGAAGCCACTGTGACCCCGATTCGCCGGATCGGTACCGCAGCGAGGATGATGTCGCGGTGGACGAAAGAGTCGTGCTGGGCGATCAAAGCAAGGCCGCCTGACGCGATTTGGGGTAATCGTGACCCTGGGCGGCAACCGGACCCAGAGTTCTGTCGTCTCAGGGGTAGCGCTGACCGACACCCGCACCAGTCGTACGACGTCGTACCGACGTGGTGTGCCCCACACCGGCGACATAGGTGGAACGGAATGACTCGGTTCTAGCGTTTCTAGAAGTTACGGGGACTCTCAGGTGTCTTGGGGATTCGGCAACGATGGAGAAGCGTGTGATGACGAACAGTAAGCGGCGCAAAGGCCTGACGGTCGCGTCCGCACTGCTCGGAGGGGTGCTGGTGCTCTCTGCGTGCAGCGGGAGCGGTGACGACGGCAAGGCCGGCGCCGAGGGGGACGGCACCTCGCAGTCCAAGGTCGACGAGGCGGCGGCCGAGAAGAGCTCCGAGGCCGAAATCAAGATCACGCCGAGGGACGGCGCCGACAACGCCTCCATCAACAACGCCGCCAAGGTCACCGTGAGCAAGGGCACGCTCACCGACGTCACCATGAAGACCTCGGCCGGCGACGCCGTCGAGGGCGAGATATCGGCCGACAAGAAGAGCTGGTCGCCCAGCGTTCAGCTGGAACGGTCCACCACGTACAAGCTCACGGTCGCCGCCAAGGACTCCGAGGGCCGCACCGCCCACGAGAACGCCTCGTTCACGACCGTCTCCCCGTCCAACAGCTTCATCGGCACCTTCACGCCCGACGACGGCGCCACGGTCGGCGTCGGTATGCCGGTCTCGATCAACTTCGACAAGGAGATCACCAACAAGGAGGCCGTGCAGAAGGGGATCACGGTCACCTCCAGCAGCGGCCAGGAGGTCGTCTGCCACTGGTTCAACACCCAGCGCATGGACTGCCGTCCCGAGGAGTACTGGAAGAGCGGCTCCAAGGTCACCCTCAAGCTGGCCCTCGACGGCGTCGAGGGCGCGGAGGGTGTCACCGGCGTACAGCAGAAGACGGTGTCCTTCACGGTCGGCCGCAACCAGGTCTCGATCGTCGACGCCAAGACCAAGCAGATGAAGGTCACGCGCGACGGCAAGACCGTCAAGACCATTCCGATCTCCGCCGGTTCGCCCGAGAACAAGACGTACGAGGGCCAGATGGTGATCTCCGAGAAGTTCAAGGAGACCCGGATGAACGGCGCGACGGTCGGCTTCACCGACGACGACGGCAAGGGCGAGTACGACATCGAGAACGTGCCGCACGCCATGCGCCTGTCGACCTCCGGCACCTTCATTCACGGCAACTACTGGGGTGCCGACTCCGTCTTCGGCAACGTCAACACCAGCCACGGCTGTGTCGGTCTGAACGACACCGAGGGTGCGAACGACCCGAACACCGAGGGCGCCTGGTTCTACAACAACTCGATGATCGGTGACGTCGTGGTGGTCCAGAACACCGGCGACAAGACCATCACTCCGGACAACGGCCTCAACGGCTGGAACATGGACTGGGCGCAGTGGAAGGCGGGTTCGGCGATCTGACCGCCGGCTCCGCGGGCTGCGCGGCGCGGATGTGACGCGTCCGGTTCTTACGCGGTGGGCATAGACGGACGACGGCCCGCCGGGACCTCATGGTCCCGGCGGGCCGTTCGTGTTTGTGTGGGGGTATGACTGTTCAGACCGTCGAGTACATCCGGTACCGCATTCCCGAACAGCAGTCGGCTCAGTTCCTGGCCGCCTACACCCGTGCCGCCCGCCACCTCGCCGCGGCCCCCCAGTGCGTCGACTACGAACTGGCGCGCTGCGAGGAGGACTTCGAGCACTTCATCCTGCGGATCACCTGGACCTCGACCGAGGACCACCTCGAGGGCTTCAGGAAGTCGGAGCTGTTCTCCGACTTCCTCGCCGAGATCCGGCCGTACGTCGGCAACATCCAGGAGATGCGCCACTACAAGCCGACCACCGTACGCGGCACGGGCGCATCCGTGCCGACGCTGTACGCCTGGGCGGGCGGCGCCGAGGCCTTCTCGCGGCTCACCGAGGTGTTCTACGACAAGGTCCTGGGAGACGACGTCCTCGCCCCCGTCTTCGCCGGTCTCGCCCCCGAACACGCCTCGCATGTCGCGCTCTGGCTCGGCGAGGTCTTCGGCGGCCCGCCCGCCTACTCCGAGACGCAGGGCGGCCACGGCCACATGGTCGCCAAGCATCTCGGCAAGGGCATCACCGAGGCGCAGCGCCGCCGCTGGGTCAACCTCCTCCAGGACGCGGCAGACGAGGCGGGCCTCCCGACCGACGCAGAGTTCCGCTCGGCCTTCGTCGCGTACGCGGAGTGGGGGACGCGGCTCGCGGTGTACTTCTCCAGTCCGGACGCCGCGCCTCCGGCCGAGCAGCCGGTGCCGAAGTGGCATTGGGGGGCGGCTCCGCCGTATCGGCCTTAAGGACTTGTGCGACTGCAGCGGCCGGGGGCTACGCCCGGGGAGCGGTCCGGCCCACGTGCGTGGCATCCGTGCCCCAGCTCGCCAGGAGCCGTAGTGCGTCCGCCGAGGGGGAACCCGGCTCCGCGTGGTAGGTGATCAGCGACTGCTCGGCGTCGTCGACGATGCTGAACGTCTCGAAGGACAACGTCAGCTCGCCGACCAGCGGATGCCTCAGATGCTTGACGCCGTGGCTCTTCTCCTTGACGTCGTGCGTGGCCCACAGCCGCCGGAATTCCTCGCTCTTGACGGAGAGTTCGCCGACCAGGGCGGACAGCCGCGGGTCCTCCGGATGACAGCCGGCGTCCATACGCAGATAGCTGACCATGTCGGACTGCTTCTGGTCCCACTCCACGAACAGCTCGCGGTACGCGGGGTTCAGGAACACCAGCCGCGCCCAGTTCCGCTCCTGCGGCGGCAGCTCCGCCCAGTCGCCGAAGAGCGCCGCGGCCATCCGGTTCCAGGCCAGGATGTCCGAGCGGCGCCCCACGATGTACGCAGGGACACCGTCGATCGAGTCCAGCAGCTGCCGCAGCGCGACCCGCACCTGCTGGGCCCGCGCGGCCGGCTTCTTCTTGTGCTGCTTCGGCTTCGCCAGGTGCATGAGGTGCGCGTGCTCGGCATCGGTCAGGCGCAGGGCGCGCGCGATGGAGTCGAGCACCTCCGCCGAGACGTTCTGGCCGTTGCCCTGCTCCAGGCGCGTGTAGTACGCGACGGACACCCCGGCGAGCTGCGCCAGCTCCTCGCGGCGCAGTCCCGGCACCCGGCGGTGCCGCCCGAAGTCGGGCAGCCCCACGTCCTCCGGCTTCAGCCGGGCACGCCGGGTGCGCAGGAACTCGCTGAGCTCGGCGCGGCGGTCCAGGCCGGTGCCGGGCTCGTGTGCGGGGTCGGGCTGTGCGTCCATGCATCCAGTATTCACGCTCGATTCGCGGTCGTACGCACAGGAGCCTGACCCCGCCAGTGGTACGCACGGCGTGCGTACGCAGAACTGTGGTCTGGGTGGATGTTGAACGGTCCGGCAGGCTGGACGCCGTGCCCGGACGGAAAGAAGGCAGCCGGGCACGGAACCCTCGCTAGGAGAACCCCCGGCATGACCACTGTTGCCGCATACGCCGCACCCGCCGCCAAGGCTCCGCTGGAGCGCACCACCATCGAGCGC
Source organism: Streptomyces vastus (assembly GCF_039532825.1). NCBI lineage: Bacteria > Bacillati > Actinomycetota > Actinomycetes > Kitasatosporales > Streptomycetaceae > Streptomyces > Streptomyces vastus. The sequence continues at coordinate 97,000 of NZ_BAAASJ010000039.1, read as the reverse complement.
CGGCCGGTCGGCGAGTTCGATGTCCTGATCGACATCAAGTTCGCCGGCATCTGTCACTCCGACATCCACCAGGCCCAGGAGGGCTGGGGCGAGGCGATCTTCCCGATGGTCCCGGGCCACGAGATCGCGGGCATCGTCTCCGAGGTCGGCCCGGGCGTGACCAAGTACAAGGTCGGCGACCGCGTGGGCGTCGGCTGCTTCGTCGACTCCTGCCGCGAGTGCGACAACTGCAAGGCCGGTCAGGAGCAGTACTGCGTCACCGGCAGCGTCGCCACGTACAACGCCATCGGCAAGGACGGCGAGCCCACCTACGGCGGCTACTCGCAGAAGATCGTCGTCAACGAGAACTACGTCCTCCGCATCCCCGACGGCCTCTCCCTCGACGTGGCCGCGCCCCTGCTGTGCGCCGGCATCACCCTCTACTCCCCGCTCAAGCGCTGGAACGCCGGCCCCGGCAAGAAGGTCGCGATCCTCGGCATGGGCGGCCTCGGCCACATGGGCGTGAAGATCGCGCACGCGCTGGGCGCCGAGGTGACAGTGCTGTCGCAGTCCCTGCGCAAGCAGGAGGACGGCCTGAAGCTGGGCGCCGACCACTACTACGCCACCAGCGACCCGAAGACGTTCCAGGAACTGCAGGGCACCTTCGACCTGATCGTCTCGACGGTCTCGGCCCCGCTGGACTTCAACGCCTACCTGACGCTGCTGAAGACGGAGGGTGCGCTGGTGAACGTGGGCGCCCCCGAAGAGCCGATCTCCCTCAACCTCTTCTCGGTGATCGGCGGTGGCAAGACCCTCGCCGGTTCCATGATCGGCGGCATCCCTGAGACCCAGGAGATGCTGGACTTCTGCGCCGCGCACGGCATCGGTTCCGAGATCGAGCTGATCGAGGCGTCCGAGGTCAACACCGCGTACGAGCGGGTGCAGAGCAGCGATGTGCGGTACCGGTTCGTGATCGACACCGCGACGATCTGAATCGGTCACCTCCGGTCATCCCGCGCCCATCAGCAACCCGAAGCCAGGTAGCGTCTGTTCACGTCAAACGGAAGCTCATAGGCAGCCGACTCGTGACCTTCGTGGCGGAGAGTGGGGTGGGAGCGCAGACCGAGGGGAGACGCCACATGACGAAGCCGGCGACGGGCGATTTCGGTGCCGGCCACGTTGGAGTCGGCGACAGAGTCGGCCCCTACCGGCTGCTCAGAAACCTCGGCGCGGGCGGAATGGGCCGGGTCTGTCTGGCCCGCTCGGAGGGCGGGCGCACGGTCGCGGTCAAGCTCATCAAGCCGGAGCTGGCCGCCGAACCCCAGTTCCGCGAGCGCTTCCGGCTGGAAGTGGCGGCGGCGCGCAGGGTGAGCGACCGCTGGACGGCGCCGGTACTCGACGCGGACACCGAGGCCGAAACGCCTTGGGTGGCCACCGGCTACATAGCGGGACCCTCGCTCGAACACATCGTCTCGCCGCGCGGGCACGGCCCGCTGCCCGCCCCGTCCGTACGCACCCTCGCCTATGGACTCGCCTGCGCCCTGCTGGACATCCACGGGGCCGGACTGGTCCACCGGGACCTCAAGCCCTCCAACGTCCTGATCACCATCGACGGCCCCCGGGTCATCGACTTCGGCATCGCGCGGGCGCTGGACGCGGTGCCCGGCTCGACCCTGACCAGCTCGGGCATGCTGGTCGGCTCGCCCAGCTTCATGTCGCCCGAGCAGATCAGGGACGAGCCGGTGGGCCCGGCCGCCGATGTCTTCTGCATGGCCGCGGTGCTGGCGTACGCGGCGACCGGGCAGACGCCGTTCGGCGGTGGCGGCTCCGGCGGCGTGCACGCCGTGATGTTCCGCATCGCGCAGGAGGAGCCCGACCTGACGGGGATCGAAGAGCCACTGCGGGGTCTGATCGCCGACTGCCTCGCCAAGGATCCGGCGGCCAGGCCGACTCCCGAGGACGTGGCCGCACGGGTGCAGCCGGCGGCGACCGGCACCTCGTCACCGCCGTGGCTGCCCGCCCAGATCATCGCCGAACTGGGGCGCAGCGCCGTCGAGTTGCTCGACACGGATACGCCGGCGCAGGCGAGTGCGGCGGTAGCTCCGGCTCCGGGCGCGTCTACGCAGTCGCCCGCCACCCTTCCCGTGACTTGGGAGGAAACTCCCGTGTCGGAACGGTCGGAGTGGGGCACGCAGATCGTGTCGAAGCCGGACCTCGGGCCCCCGGAGTCTGCTCCGGATCCGGCTCCGTCGCCGCGCCCTCGGCGCGCGGGCAGGGGCCGGCGGGTCGCGATCGCACTGGCGGCCGCCGCCGTGGTGGCAGGAGCCGCGTTCGCCGCGTCGGCCACCGGTCTGCTGCCCTTCGGGGGCGGCTCCGGTGACGAGGGCGCATCCGAGGTGCCCGAGGCATCCGATGTGCCCAAGGAGTTCGTGGGCATCTGGGTGGGCGAGGTCGAGCGGGACGGGAAGCCCACCGGTCAGTACCGCCGGTTCGCCGTCTCGCCGGGGCAGTTGGGCGAGATCGTCGCCACCAGCATCAGCCTCGGCAAGAACTACGAGTGCAAGAGCGACGGCAAACTCACCGCCAAGCCGTCCGCCGGTAGCGGTGCGCCACTGCGGCTGGACACCAAGGTCGTCAGCAGCGTCCCCGCGGACACCTGCTCGGCCCTCGGCGAGCACGTCCTCTCCCGGACCGCCGGCGACTCCCTCCGCTGGGAAGCGGCGGGGCGAACCGCCGAACTGCACAGGGTCGAGGGCCCGGAGAAGCTCCCCGAATCACTGCTCGGCACCTGGCAGCGGCCCTTGGACGGCGGTGGCACGCAGCAGATGACCATCGAGCAGAAGCCGGTGGGCAGCCCGGCCGCCGCACTGGTCTCGGACGGCGCCGGCAACCACTGCGAGGCCGACATGAACCTGGTCTCCACAGGCGAGACGAACAGCCCGATCCGCTTCGCCCCACCCCAGGCCGACCGCGCGAACTCCACCGGCACCTGCCGCTTCGGCGGCTCCTCCACGGTGCGCCGCGAGGGCGACACAGTCGTACGCGTGCTGGCGGACGGCGAGCGGCTCACTTATACGCGGGGGTGAGAGGCGGCCCTGGGCAAGGGGTCTGTCCGGTCACCCTTCGGCCGGCGCCACACCGGTCGGGCACGAAACTCCTGTCCCTACGAGTCTGTGCTGTCATGTGACCCATGGGCGACGGCGATCAAGGTGCTTCTGCACGGTTATTGTCCGGTCGCCGACCGCCGCGGGGTACCCGCCGGTCAGCAGCCGCCACCGCCCCCGGCGTACGTCACACCTCCGCGCCGACCTGAGCCCGCAGGTCGTGGAACTGGCGGGTCTGCATGACGAAGTGCGCGGGCTTCCCCAGCAACATGTCGAACGGCCGGGTGAGCGGTCGCGGGCGGCCCCGGCCGCGCGTACGGACCACCAGACGGGTCCTGTCGCCGGGCGCCGATCGCAAGGTGGAAGCCCAGATCCCCTCCATGCGCGCCCAGGGCGCCTGTCCCAGCTGTACCAGCCTGCGCGGTCGCCTCCCATCTGCACCAGCCAGGCCCAGACCTTGTCGGGGGGCGCCGGAAGGGTCGTGGTCATCGTCGACGAGCTGTCGGCATCGGGGACGAGCTCGTCTCGGGTCGCGCCCCAGGCCAGCAGGTGCGGCCGGATTCGCAGCGCGTAGAGCGCCGGCGCAGCGAAGGCGCCGAGAGGGGGAGCGGACGGGCTCTCGGTCGGTGTCCACTCATGTCCTCAACGTCGCACCGCTGCCCACACGCCGCCACGCGCCAACGGAGCTGGGCCGGTCGGCTGGCGGCGTGCAGCAAACGGGCCAATTCTGTGTGTACCCCGTCGGCTCGTGGGATGGAGGCAGTACCGCTTACGCGCAGACCACGGCTTGGAGGAACAATGCCGATAGACGTTCGCAGGCTCGCACAGCACGGTACGGCCCTCGCATCCGCAGCTACGGCTCTGGTCACCGCAGCCGCCGTCCTCACCGTGGTGGCTCCGGATGCCGATGCCGCCCGTCCCCAGGGAGGGAAGGCTGCTGAGAAGAGGCAGATCGCCTCCTCGGTGCTGGGGGAGGACTTCAAATTCACCCTGACCGCGCTGCGCTCCACGACCGACCCGCTGCGCGCCTCGGTGCGCCTGAAGGTTTTCGTCCTGCGTGACGGTGTCTGGTCGCTGTCGGACCAGGTCCCCGTCGGAAATCCCGACAGCTGGTTCTGGTTCCCCCTCACTGGTAGGGGAGCGATCTGTGAGTTCTCGACTGCCAGTACCAACCCCGCGCCCATCGTGGTGAGTTTGCTGATCACCCCATCGGTCGGCTGCTCCCCGACGGAAAACTTCGAGCTGCGGGATGGGAAGTTCTCCGTGGAGCAGAGCAGGGCGCAGAAGCCGCGAGGCGCGGTGGACACCGGAGACGGCGGCATGGCCGGTGTGGTGGCCACAAGGCTCTCACCGGCTCGCTGACGCTCGGCTCGAGCAGCCTCCGACCTGGCACCGCGAGGGGGCGGCGGGAAGCAACCCGGTCAGACCACTCCGAGGGAAGTAACCGCGCCCTGCGGCGGCTCGATCGCTGTCGGTTGTTCTGGGGCTTGCCCGTCATGGACGCAGGTGGGTCAGCAGTTCGTCGGATGTAGGTGGGCCGGCAGTTCGTCTGCAGCAGAGTAGGACGCTCCCGGGGCAGTAGCTGTGTCGCCGAGTCGAGGTCGCCGTTGCCGCACGCCTCAGCACAGCTACTTGTCCGTTGCCTCCGGCGCCGGTGCGAGGGCGCACGCTTCAACTAACGCTGCCGGCTCGCGGGGTAGCAGGAGTCAGCTGATGACGCCGCTCACCGCAGTGTCCGGGAAACCGATGAGTTTGGTCTCGCCCCACGGTCTACCTCCCTGCATGCCCGACACAAGCGCGCGGAAAGGTACGTCCCCATGAGCAAGGTGGTTTTGAACGTCACCATGTCACTCGACGGCTTCATGGCCGGCCTGGACATCAGCGTCGAACATCCCATGGGCCGGGGTGGTCTGCGCCTGCATGAATGGATCCTGAACACACCGACCAGCGATGTGGACACCACGGTGGCACAGGAGGTTACGGCCTCGACAGGTTCCGTCGTGCTGGGCAGAAGGACATTCGATGTAGGCGTCGACGTCTGGCAGGACACGCCCCACCCTGTGCCGTGCTTCGTGCTCACGCACAACACTCGAAACCGGCGCGTCATGAAGAGCGGAACCTTCACCTTCGTCACCGGCGGCGTGAAAGAGGCGCTGCAGGAAGCGAAAGCGGTGGCGGGCGGGAAGGACGTCTTGCTGATGGGGGCGGACATAGCTCAACAGGCGCTCAGCGCGGGACTCCTCGATGAAATCAACCTTCAGATCGCACCGGTGCTCATGGGCGACGGACGCCGGCTGTTCGAGCATCTGGGAACGGAACGTATCGAGCTGGAACGGACCAGGATCCTCGCCTCGCCGCACGTCACACATCTGCGTTTCCACGTCGCTCAGGACCAGACCACGTCGGCGGGCGCGGCGCCGGACCAGGGCGTGGATGGCTGACACCCGCGCGCACCGATATCGACCACTCGATCGGGACTCGCGCGATCCGCTGAACGTGGCGAAGCCCATGCCTTGACCCACATCATCCGGTCTCGCTTCCCTGCGGCGGTGAAGCGGCCCCGGCGGGATGGTCCGGTCACGGGCGGGCGCAGGGCCCAGGGCTCTCGCTGGGGCCCGGGAGGGTCAGTCGCCGCGGCCCTCGACTGACGAGGCAACGTCGTCGAGATCCTTGGCGATGGCTCTGGTCACTGCCCGTGCGCCCACGCCGCCAAGAATCCTGGCGAGCAGGCCCATGACGCCGCCTGGTGCCACGGCACTGAACGTCATGCGGACGGTCGTCGCCGACGGGCCGTCCGCCCGCAGCAGCCACTCCGACACGTAACGGGTGCCACGAGATCGGGCCTCCACCACATAGCGCTCGGTCGGTTCGCTGGCGGTCACCCACATCTCCTCGGTGGCGTCCCTGCCGAACATGCGCCGGGTCTCCCGCCACCGCGTGCCGACGTCGAAGGTCCCGTCCGTGAGGATTTCGACCTTCGAGACGCTGCCGAGTACGCGATCCATGGCCCCGAGGTCGGTCAGAGCTTCCCACACACGTCTCTGGCCTGCGGCGATGCGCCGCTCCACGACCACGCTTCTGCCGGTCATGCCACCCATCGAAGCATCGGGCTCCGACAACTGCATCGGCTTCCCGCCGGCGTTCTTCCCGAACGGCACGGAAGCCGTATGGGAACTCGCGGAACATCTGTACGTGTGCATCGAGCAGCAGGTCAGCGACATGCAACGAGGCTTATGAAACCCTGAACTCGATCTGGCTGATGGCCGGTCCATCGCCGGTGACCTGGCCTTCACTGATCGCTTCCGTCCAGGAGCCCTCCGTTTGGAGTTTCGCCAAAACCATCGGAGAAAGACTGACCGTGATCTGGATGCCGCCCCCTGGTGCGGGCGCGCGGTCTATGCGGACTTCATCACTCATACCGACGACGCTACTTGCAACAGGCCGGTCAACATTGGCCGTTGAGCTTTTACCCAGGGTCGTGAAGGTATGGGCTGATCGCTCCTGCCAGCGGAATGTCATACGCCTATGTCATGTCTTTCAAGATTCTCGGCACATACCTACCGTTCAGCGTCGTCGCGACGTCTAGCGAGAGGTTCTCAGCCATCTGCCTTAGCGACGCCGATCGGGCCAGGACACGCCGGTCCCCACCGAGCCCGCTTCCCCAGTTCGTTTCGAACGGGTCACTTAGCTCGACCCCCGTCCCGGCGAGCCTGTGCTGCTATGCAGCGCCCCGAGCCGACGGCCAGCAGTCCGGCGGGCATGTCCGGTCAGTGGTGCGGGGCGCAGGGCTGTCGCGGGGGCCCCGGAGGGTCAGTCGCTGCGGCCCTGAACTGCCGAGGCAACGTCGTCGAGATCCTTCGCGATGGCTCTGCTCGCTGCCCGTGCACCCACGCCGCCATGCGGAGTTCGTACTCCGCCATCGAGGGCGGCTGGGCCGGCTCACTCCTGCGTCCGCGTGGCCTGGCGACGCCCGCGCCTACCTCTGACCGCCGCCGCCCCCGGCGGGGATACGACCACCACGGAAGACGCTGAACGGACATCTCAGGCTCGGCCCGGCGTTCGCGGCCGCGTGGCGGAGCAGGCCATTCCCTCTGTGGCGGAAAAGTGATGGCGTGTGAACTCCTTGTGTATTGCCGCAGGTTGACAGGGTTCGGGGAGGAGATCCACCATGTGGTCGCACTGTGGCGCATGTGACCAATGAGCCCAGTGAGTCTTCGACCACTCACCCCGGTACGGCCGGCCGCCGCGTGCTGCCCTGGTGCCGTCACCCGGGTCCTGCACAAGCCAAGATGGGATCCGCATGTCCATAGCGAGACGTGTCACCCTGCGGCGCCTGCTGGGGACGGGCGCCGCAGCAATCACCCTCTGCGCCGCCTCTGCCACCGGCGCCTGGGCCACCGGTACACCCGGCGGCGACGGCTGGAAGTCCGGCGACGGCTACAAGCCCGGCACCGGCGCGGGCACGAAGACCGAGACCGATCGCTGCCAGTTCTCCCTCGACGGGACCAACTTCTACGACTCGGTCAAGGTCGACGACCAGAACCTCAAGCCCAGCGACGACGGCAAGGTCCACGTCACGGTCCGTACCGCCGGTGACGCCACCACCTGCACCGCCTCGCTCGCCGCGTACCGCGCCCACGGAGCCACCTTCGAGACCTCCGGCCTGCAGGTCTTCCACGACTTCGACAGCGTGACGGTCAAGCCGGGCGCCACCGGTGCCCTCGACATCGCGGTGCCGGACGCGGGCTGCTTCGCGCAGATCGACCTGTACCGCGGCGCAGTCAAGTTCGACGGCCACTTCGACGCGAACGACGGTTTCGAGCACGGCGACCTGCCGAAGGGTCCGGACCGCCCGGTCATCAAGGACAAGCTGATCGCTGCATGGAACGGCGGCACGCAGGACTGCACGCAACAGCCGTCCGAAACGCCGGGCACCCCGACTCCGACGGCCCCCGAGCCCGCCCAGCCGCCGACGCCGACCACCCCGGCATCCGAGACGCCCCCGCCCGCCTCCGAGACTCCGTCGAGCCCGACCCCCTCCGAGTCCGAGTCGTCCACCCCGCCGGCCACGCCGACGCCCAACGGCTCCAATCCGCCCCTCGCCGAGACGGGGGGCAGCAGCGCCACCATGCCGCTCGCGGCCGGCGCCGTGGTGCTCCTCGCGGGCGGTGGCGCGATCACCATCGCGACCCGACGCCGCCGCGCGGCCAAGACCGGTTCCTGACCCCGCGGTTCCGTAGTGCGCCCGCAGTTCCGTAGTACGTCCGCCCCGGCGATGTCTCCCACGAGGCCGCCAGGGCGGACGTGATCTTCGCCTAATGAGGCCTGGGCCATTAACGAAGATCGGTCGGTTCGCTGGCGGTCACCCACATCTCCTCGGTGGCGTCCCTGCCGAACATGCGCCGGGTCTCCCGCCACCGCGTGCCGACGTCGAAGGTCCCGTCCGTGAGGATTTCGACCTTCGAGACGCTGCTGAGTACGCGATCCATGCCCCCGAGGTCGGTCAGAGCTTCCCACACACGTCTCTGGCCTGCGGCGATGCGCCGCTCCACGACCACGCTTCTGCCGGTCATGCCATCCATCGAAGCACCGGGCTCCGACAACTGCATCGGCTTCCCGCCGGCGTTCTTCCCGAACGGCACGGACCGCCACAACCTCGACAAGCCCAAAGCCCCTCATGGCGGAAGCGGACAACGACCCGGGGGACCCAAGCGGCCACGGCACTAGCCGTGAACGGTGTTGAGGACGGCGGCGAGCTTTTCCGGCGCGCTGATCATCGCCATGTGACCGGTGTCGAGGTCGATGACGTCCGCCTGGAGCAGCGCGATGGATCGCTGCTGGAGTTCCTCGACGTAGCACTGGTCCCGGGTGAGGTGCACGTACGTCCGCGGGAGGTCCCGCCGGTAGCCGCTCAGGTCCACGGGCTCGCTCAGCAGCGCGGCTGAATCGTCGGCCAGCCGGTCCAGGGCGGAAGCGGCTGTCGCCTCGTCCATGTCGTTGCACAGCATCGCGGCAGCACCCTCGCGGGTCTGTTGGTAGACCCCGGCGGTGATGGACTGCTCGACCAGTTCCCGTACGCCGGGATCGATCTGGTCGAGCACCCGGGATCCGTCGGGGGGTACGACGGCCGACACGAGGACGACCTGACGGATCCGTCCGGGTATGAGGTTCAGGACGAGCGGCACCGTGACTCCCGCGAAGGAGTGGCCGACCAGCACCACGTCCCGCAGGTCCTTCGCCTCGATGTCCTCCCGGACCGCGTCGGCGCAGTCCGCGAGAGTGACCGTGCCCAGTTCGACTTCGGCCCTCGTGCCGCGGCCAGGAAGGTCGACCGCCAGCGCATCCGCACTCAGGTGAGGAATCAACTCGTTCCAGCAGTCCGCGCCGAAGCCGGCGCCGTGAATGAGAACGAAAGACATGTGCGACCTCCTAGTCGATGACGCGGAACACTAACTGAATTCAGGTCAGTCACCTAGAGGTTCTGACGGCCCGCTGAGATGGGTGGTTCAGTCTTCGGGCTGGGCAGGTGCGCTCCATGGCGCGGGGGTTAATACCCGGCATCGGCAAGCCGGCGGGCAGTGAGCCGATCACCGCGAGGTCATCAACATCTGCGAGCTGCTGATACCGGTATCCCCCGTCCCGGCGAGCCTGTGCTGCCATGTGACCCATCGGTCGCACCCGACTGTTGAGCGAAGCGGCCCGTCATCCCCGTAGGTGGGCAAGGAGTTCGTCTCCAAGAGGGTATGGGCGTACCGGGGGCAGCAGTCGGGCGGCGGAGTCCAGGTCACCGCCGCTGACGAGGGTATGGATCTTGCGGGCGAGCGTGGTCACGTCGCGGATGGAGACCGTCCACTCGTCCGCGTAGCGTCGTGCGGCCTCCCCGGAGAGGCCCAGTTGCAGGGAGCGGTACGGCAGAGGCTGTAGGTGAAGGTCCCGCTCGGGGTCCCACTGCACGCGAGCGGGCGCACGCTTCAACTGACGCTGCCAGGTGACCCGGTCGGCGTGTGCCCCGCGGACGTAGCTTGACAGACACGCGTGGCGCAGCGCCCACTCGGAGCCGTCACGGCTGATCTCGACAGCGAGGACGGTCTCCTGCCCCGCTTTCGCGCCCCAGCCGTAGCGGTACATCATCCACAGGAACGACGGCTTGATCCACGTCAAGCCGCGTTCGTAGTCCTTTGCGTTAGTCGTTGACTGCGGCTGGAGTCGCCAGCATCACCTTCACGCCAGCCTCCTTGAGCGCCGCGAGGGTCGCATCATCCGACGACGCGTTGGTCACTACCGTATGCAGGTCTTCTGGGCCGCAGATCTTCACCATGCCCGTTCCCGGGAATTTGCCTTGATCGACGAGGAGCACAACCTTTTCACTGGCAGCGATCATGGCGCGCCGGGCGGGCACCTCGGCGACTGTGGTGTCCATGACCTGCCCACCGGGACGGACGCCGCAAGCGCCCATGAACAGCCAGTCAGCGTGCACTTGGCGGAGATTGTTCTCGGCCATGAAACCGTCCAGCGAGCGCGACTCGCGTATGACCATCCCGCCGAGCAGCATCAGGTCAATGCTGTCATCCTCGGCGAGTTCCTCGTAGACGACGAGATTGTTGGTGATCACCGTGAGTCGGCGTCCGTGCAGTTGGCGTGCCAGCCGGTAGACCGTTGTGCCGGAGTCGAGGATGATCGACTGGCCATCCTCAATCATCGTGGCCGCTTGGGCAGTTATCGCGTCCTTGGCGGTCACCCGAACCTCGGCGGCCTCGATGAAGGGCGGATAGGGCTCCTCGATGACCGCACCCCCATGAACACGGGTGAGCAGCCCGACCTCCTCCAGTTTGAGGAGGTCACGGCGGATCGTCGCAGCGCTGACATCCAGCCGACCAGAGAGGTCGGGATCATGAGGATGCTCGTCGCGTTGTTACGGCATCCGTCGGCGCGTCCTCTGACCGGGGCCCCGCTGTAACGGGAGCCCCGCTCGTAACGAGACCCGCTCGTAACGGGAGCCCCGCTTGTAACCAAAGCCCCGCCTGTAACTGGAGCCCCGCTTGTAACCGGAGCTCGAAAGAAGGACCAGAGGAGCACCTGCGGCAGGCAGAGTGGTGATCACCATCGGGCTCGGCCGGCCGCTGGCAGGTGAGCGGGTCACAGGTCCACGCCTGCGGCCGGTGAGCCAAAGGGTTCTCCGGATTAGGGCACGGCGTGGGAAGGCAACAGGTGGGTGCACTCCTCGCGGCGGGCAACCGCAGGGCCGGTTGGACGGGCACGGAATCGCTTGGACCCCTCGTGCGTTGAGGGGAATGAGTATGGGAAGCCGGTGGTGTGCGAGCCGAGCAGCCCGAGACCGAGCTGACAGATATTGGAGGGCCGCAATGGCTGCGCAGACGCAGAGGGCCGTGCTGGCGGGCGGATGCTTCTGGGGGATGCAGGACTTGATCCGTCGGCTCCCGGGTGTGACGGCGACCCGGGTCGGATACACCGGGGGTGACGTGCAGAACGCGACGTACCGTAACCATGGCACGCACGCGGAGGCCATCGAGATCGTTTTCGACCCCGAGAGGACCGACTTCCGCACGCTCCTGGAGTTCTTCTTCCAGATCCACGACCCGAGCACCAAGAACCGTCAGGGCAACGACATCGGCCTCAGCTACCGCTCGGCGATCTACTACGTGGATGACGAGCAGAAGCGGATCGCTGAGGACACGATCGCGGATGTGGACGCCTCCGGGCTGTGGCCGGACAAGGTCGTCACCGAGGTCGAGCCGGTCGGCCCCTTCTGGGAGGCCGAGCCCGAGCACCAGGATTACCTGGAGCGTTACCCGGACGGCTACACCTGCCACTTCCCGCGCCCTGGATGGCGGCTGCCCGCCCGCGCGGCGGGCTGACTCGGGGAGGGCAAAACAACGGCACAGCGATCCCGGTTGAACTCTGCCGTATGGAGGAAGCAAAGACTGGCCTGACAATCACGGCGATCCGGCAGCGGAAAATGTGCTCTAGGAACGGTGGGCAGCTGCGGTGAACGGCTGGTGCAGGAACATGCGGTCTCCTCGGCGGTGGGTCCAGTGAGTGAACGTACGGGGCCGGTCCGGAATTCCAACTGGGGTGTCAGCGCGGCAGCGTCGCCGGGCTCCCTCCGTTCGCCTCGTATCCCGCGACCGCCAGCGCCCGGTATACCGCGTAGTCCGCCGCCGGGTCCGGCGTCAGCGTCCACGGCAGCGCCCCTACGTGGCCGTCGACATGCACGAGCTGGTTCATCGCCTCGGCCCAGCGCTCGCTGCGCACGAGGAAGAACACCAGGAGATGGCGTACGTGGGCGAGCATCGGATCGTCCGGGCGGGCCGCGTGCACCGCGTAGAGCGCGCCGTGGATCGCTTTGGTGACTACCTCGCTCTGGTAGAAGCTCTGGACGAGGTTGACTTCCGGCAGGTGCTCGAAGACCGCGAAGAGGGGCATCGCCGCGAGCAGCGACCCCTGCGGGGCGCGCGCTGCCGCCGCCTCCGCAAAGGCGTACGCCACCTCGCGCGAGCCGTGCCACTTCTCGCACCAGTAGTGCAGCGCCGCCAGATGCGCTCCCATGTGCGCGGGAGAGCGGTCGAGGATCTTCAGCCAGAGCTTTTCGAACTCCGCCTGTGGATAAGCCAGTCCGCGCGCCACGGAGAGCTCGATGATGTACGGGATCGGGTCACCGGGGGAGAGCAGCGCCGCCTCGTCGCAGGCCGACTTGGCCTCCTCCATGATGATCCGGAACTCGTCCGTGCCCGGCGTCGACGTACGCCACGCCTGCTGCACCAGGAACTCCGCATGCACGGCCGCGCCGCCCGCGTCCTTGGGCTTCTCGGCCCGCCAGACCCGCAGCCACTGCCCGCCGGGGCTCTCGCTGACCCCGCCGGGGCGCTGGTGCAGCTCCAGCGACGCTGCGCCCGCGAAGGCCTGCACGCGCTGCCAGCGCAGCTCGCCGTCTGTCTCCGTGCCGGCGAGGAGCTGTGACGCTCCCCGGTAGTCCTGGCTGCGCTGCACCAGGTCCAGGACCTCCAGCAGGTCCTGGTCGGGGCCGGGCATGCGGATGTCCAGCTCCTCCTGGCGCAGGAAGCCGTAGTTCGCCGGGTCGGCGGCGTCCGGGTCGCCGGGAGCGACCTGCTGGATACCACCGGCACGCCTGCGCATCAAGATCGGCCCGAGGACGAAGCCCATCATGACCAGCGCCATCAGGACCCAGAGAATCTCCATGTCTCAAGCGAACCAGACGCGTCCGACAATTGGCCAACGTGGTCGGCAGTTCCTGTGGAAAACCGGCGGTCGCACCGCCGCCCAGGCCCTGCCACAGCTTCCCGCCGTCACAATCCGCGCGGGCGCACTACCCTCGGTGCCCATGAGCGACAGGCACATCAGCCAGCACTTCGAAACCGTGGCGATCCATGCGGGGAACACCGCCGATCCCCTCACCGGCGCGGTCGTCCCGCCGATCTACCAGGTCTCGACCTACAAGCAGGACGGCGTCGGCGGGCTGCGCGGCGGCTACGAGTACAGCCGCAGCGCCAATCCGACCAGGACGGCCCTGGAGGAGAACCTCGCCGCCCTGGAGGGAGGTCGCCGCGGACTCGCGTTCGCGTCCGGACTGGCGGCCGAGGACTGCCTGTTGCGTACGCTGCTCAGCCCTGGCGACCACGTGGTCATCCCCAACGACGCGTACGGCGGTACGTTCCGTCTCTTCGCGAAGGTCGTCTCCCGGTGGGGTGTGGAATGGTCGGTCGCCGACACCAGCGATCCCGCCGCCCTACGGGCCGCCGTCACCCCCAAGACCAAGATCGTCTGGGTGGAGACGCCGTCCAATCCGCTCCTCGGCATCACCGACATCGCCGCGGTCGCCCAGATCGCGCGCGAGGCGGGCGCCAGGCTGGTCGTCGACAACACCTTCGCCAGCCCTTACCTCCAGCAGCCGCTCGCGCTCGGCGCGGACATCGTGGTGCACTCGCTGACCAAGTACATGGGCGGCCACTCGGACGTCGTGGGCGGCGCGCTCGTCGTGAACGACGAGGGGCTGGGCGAGGAACTGGCGTACCACCAGAACGCGATGGGCGCGGTCGCAGGTCCCTTCGACTCCTGGCTGGTGCTGCGCGGCATCAAGACGCTCGCCGTACGGATGGACCGGCACAGCGAGAACGCCGCCCAGGTCGCCGAGATGCTCAGCAGGCACGCGCGCGTGACGCGCGTTCTGTACCCGGGCCTTGCGGAGCACCCCGGTCACGAGGTTGCCGCCAAGCAGATGAAGGCGTTCGGCGGCATGGTCTCCTTCCAGGTCGCGGGCGGCGAGGAGGCGGCCGTGGAGGTCTGCAACCGCGCCAAGGTGTTCACCCTGGGCGAGTCCCTGGGCGGCGTCGAGTCCCTGATCGAGCACCCTGGGCGCATGACACACGCGTCCGCGGCCGGCTCGGCACTCGAGGTGCCCGCCGATCTCGTGCGCCTCTCCGTAGGCATCGAAAACGTCGACGACCTCCTCCAGGACCTCGCACAGGCCCTGGGCTGAGCGACTGGCGACTCGCGAGGCCCTACCAGCCGGTGAGCGGTGGAGTCACCTCCGACGGCGGCTCCACCCACGGCCGGGCCATCGACGCCCACACCACGAAGGTCACGGCGGCCGCGAACAGCAGCAGCCACAGCAGCCGCCGGGCCGTCTTCTGTCGGCGCAGCATGCGGCTGCCGCGCCGCACGACGTCCGCGTGCAGGTTGGGCGGTACGGGGGGCGGTGCGTCCTCCAGGATGCGACGGACGGCGTCCTCCCTGCGGTCCATCGGGCTCATGAGGGCACCACCTTCGCCACCGCCGGAGCCGCCTCACGCGGCGGATGCAGCAGGTTCGCCACCGCGCGGGCACCGATCGCCCGTACGCGCTCCAGGGGCAGCCCGAGCAGCGCCGCCGTCTGCTCCTCGGCCACGCCCTCGAAAAAGCGCAGGACCAGAACCAGCCGCTCCTGGGGAGCGAGACGGTGCAGTACGCCGCCGGTGTTCGGCCGGCCACGAAGGTGGGACCAGCCCAGGGCGCCGTACTGATGCCAGGCCCCGCGAGCGAAGCGCAACGCAAGCTGCTGCCGGGTGCGGTCGTACGGGTCCTCGCCGCGCAGCCGGTCCCAGGAGGCGTACGTATGGGCCAGGGACGCCGTGAGCAGGCGCCGCGCGCGCGGGTTGTCGTCCGGCGACTCCGCCGTCAGGAGTGTGGCCGCATGCAGCAGCCGCCCTGCCGCGCCCGCGACGAATGCCTCAATCTCCCGGGCCCGGCGGGCGCCTTGGGACGCCTGCCGTTCTCGCACCGCGCCTCCCGACTCTGGGAAACCGGGCCCCTGGGGCGTACGGCGAGGAAAATCGCGTACTACAGGGACCCGATCTCATCTGAGGCCAGGCACGGCCCCTTGGTCAAGAGGCCGACACGATGCGGGGGCGGTCAGGAGGGTGAGGGCGCCTCTACGGAGGTCCCTTCCACCGACGCCGCGGCCATCCGGGTGGAGAGCGCGCCGTTGAAACGCGTGAGGAGCGTGCAGAACGCCTCCCGCTCCTCCGGCGTCCAGTCCTCGGTGAGTTCGGCCATCAACTGCCGCCGGGAGGAGCGGACTTCCTCCAGGCGGGAGAGCCCGCGCGGCGACAACTGGAGCACCACGGCGCGCCCGTCCTCCGGGTGCGAGGTGCGCTTGACGAGCCCGGTGTCCACGAGCGGCGCGACCTGACGGGTGACCGTCGAGGAGTCGATGCCCATGCTCGCGGCGAGCGCCTTGACGCCCATCGGGCCCTCCTTGTCCAGGCGGTTGAGCAGCAGATACGCGGCGCGGTCCATGGAGTTGCGGACCTGGCCGACCCCGCCGAGCCGGGTCTGTTCTGCACGGCGGGCGAACACCGCCACCTCGTGCTGGAGCGATTCGAGAAGACCGGTTTCACCGACGGTCGTCATGTCCATCGACATTTCTGGTGTTGTGGGCATGGCCGGGGGCTCTATTCATGCGTGGGGCTGGGTTGGGGGACAGAGTACGCGGACGGCGGGCGGGCCGTACCGGCGCTGCGCAAACCTATGCCGGAGCTTGGTCACAGCCCGTGGGGCGGGGCGTGAGCTGCGAGACTGTTGGTCATGAGCTACAGCACGGCTGACTCCTTGCCGACGGTGACCCTCGACGATGTCCGCGGCGCCCAGAAGATGCTCGCGGGCGTGGCGCGGGTGACCGCCATGGAGGGCAGCAGGCATCTGACCGGGCTGGTGGGCGCGCCCGTGCACTTCAAGTGCGAGAACCTCCAGCGGACGGGTTCGTTCAAGCTGCGCGGCGCGTACGTGCGGATCGCCGGACTGCTTCCCGAGGAGCGCGCCGCGGGCGTCGTCGCGGCGAGCGCCGGCAACCACGCCCAGGGTGTCGCCCTCGCCTCCTCCTTGCTCGGAGTGCGCTCCACGGTGTTCATGCCGACCGGCGCCCCGCTGCCGAAGGTCGCCGCAACCCGCCACTACGGCGCCGAGGTGCGACTGCACGGCACGGTGGTCGACGAGACGCTGGCCGCCGCCCAGGAGTACGCGGCCGAGACGGGCGCCGTGTTCATCCACCCCTTCGACCACCCCGACATCATCGCGGGCCAGGGCACGGTCGGTCTGGAGATCCTGGAGCAGTGCCCCGAGGTGCGCACGATCGTCGTCGGGATCGGCGGCGGCGGTCTCGCCGCGGGCATCGCGATCGCCGTGAAGTCGCTGCGGCCCGACGTGCGGATCGTGGGCGTGCAGGCGGCGGGCGCGGCGGCATACCCGCCCTCGCTTGCGGCGGGGCGCCCGGTGTCCATCGACAACCCGGCGACGATGGCCGACGGCATCAAGGTGGGGCGTCCCGGCGACGTGCCGTTCCGGATCGTCGGCGACTTGGTGGACGAGGTCCGTACGGTCTCCGAGGACGCCTTGTCCAGCGCCTTGCTGCTGTGTCTGGAGCGGGCCAAGCTGGTCGTCGAGCCGGCCGGCGCGAGCCCCGTCGCGGCGCTGCTGAGCACGCCCGAGGAGTTCGAAGGGCCGGTCGTGGCGGTACTGTCCGGCGGAAACGTGGACCCGCTGCTGATGCAGCGCATCCTGCGGCATGGCATGGCCGCGGGCGGCCGCTACCTCCAGGTCCGGCTGCGGCTGACGGACCGTCCCGGCGCCTTGGCCACACTCCTCGGGGTGTTGTCAGTGGTGGACGCTAACGTCCTCGATGTGAGCCACGTACGGACCGATCCGCGGCTCGGGCTCACAGAGGCGGAGGTGGAGTTGCACCTGGAGACGAAGGGTCCGGAGCACTGCGCCGAGGTGGGGAAGGCGCTGCGCAAGGCCGGTTACACGGTCATCGACTGACTCCGCGGTCCGGCAGACCGCAGTCCTTCAGACGGGCATCCGTGAGACCGGTGTGCAGTCCGTCAGACCGGCGTCCGAGCTCAGGATCCCCAGTTATCCACAACCTGGGAAAATCCGTTGAGAGACGCGATACATCGCGTTATGGTGTGTCTGTCGCCACTCATGGCGGAACCAAGCGCGCAAACCCAGTCTTTCCGAAGAAACCTCAACGACGTGGAGAACTCACATGCCAGGCGCCATCTACGCCGAAGGCCTGGTGAAGACCTTCGGTGACGTAAGGGCTCTGGACGGCGTCGATTTCGATGTCCCGGAGGGCACCGTGCTGGGCCTGCTCGGGCCTAACGGCGCGGGCAAGACCACCGCGGTCCGCTGCCTGACCACGCTGCTGCGCCCCGACCGGGGCAAGGCGGTCGTCGCAGGCATCGACGTGCTCAAGAACCCCAACGAAGTGCGGCGCTCGATCGGCCTGTCCGGCCAGTTCGCCGCGGTCGACGAGTATCTGACCGGCCGCGAGAACCTCCAGATGGTCGGCCGGCTCTACCAGATGAAGGCGAAGGACGCGAAGGTGCGGGCGGGCGAGCTGCTCGAGCAGTTCAATCTCGCCGACGCCGCCGACCGCCCCGCCAAGACGTACTCCGGCGGCATGCGCCGCCGGCTCGACCTCGCGGCGGCGCTCGTCGTCTCGCCGCCGGTCATGTTCATGGACGAGCCGACGACCGGCCTCGACCCGCGCAACCGCCAGCAGCTGTGGGAGGTCATCAAGCGACTGGTCTCCGGTGGTACGACCCTGCTGCTGACCACCCAATACCTCGAAGAGGCCGACCACCTCGCCCACGACATCTGCGTCGTGGACCACGGCCGCGTCATCGCCCGCGGCACCTCCGACCAGCTCAAGGCCCGGACCGGCGGCGAGCGCGTAGAGGTCGTCGTCCACGAGCGCGAGCACATAGCCACCGCGTCCGAGGTGCTGCGGGGCTTCGGCAAGGGTGAGACGACCGTCGAGGAGCACACGCGCAAGCTGACCATGCCCGTCACCGGCGGCGCGAAGCTCCTCGCGGAGGTCATCCGCGAGCTGGACACCCGCGGTATCGAGATCGACGACATCGGTCTGCGCCGCCCCACCCTCGACGACGTCTTCATCTCCCTGACGGGACACCTCGCCGAGGCCGAGGACGAGGAGAACGGCGGGGCGCAGGACGCCAAGGGCCGCAAGACCAAGCCGAAGCAGGAGCCGGTGCAGGACAAGGACAAGGGCAAGGCCAAGAAGGAGGCCGCCTCATGAGCGTCGTCAGCGATACTGTGCGCGTCGCGCAGCCGGGGAGTGCCATCGGCCAGTCCGTGCGGGACTCCCTGGTCGTTGCCCAGCGCAACCTCATTCGCATGAGCCGCATCCCCGAGATGGTGATCTTCGGGCTCATCCAGCCAATCATGTTCGTGGTGCTGTTCAGTTACGTGTTCGGCGGCTCCATGACCATCGCGGGATCCAACAACCCGGACAGGTACCGCGAGTTCCTGATGGCCGGCATCTTCGCGCAGACCGTCACCTTCGCCACCGCGGGCGCCGGAGCGGGCATCGCCGACGACATGCACAAGGGCCTCATCGACCGCTTCCGCTCCCTGCCCATGGCGCGCGGAGCCGTCCTGACCGGCCGCACACTCGCCGACCTGGTACAGACGGCGCTCACGCTCCTCGTGCTGGCCGTTGTCGCCCTGCTGGTCGGCTGGCGCACCCACACCAATGCCGGGGAGGTGCTCGGTGCCTTCGGGCTGCTGCTCCTTGCCGGGTACGCGTTCACCTGGATCGGCGCACTGATAGGCCTCTCCGTGCGGACGCCGGAGGCGGCCACCTCCGGCGGGCTGATCTGGCTCTTCCCGGTCACGTTCGTCTCGAACGCTTTCGTGGACACCAGTCAGATGACGCCCTGGCTGCGTCATGTCGCCGACTGGAACCCGTTCAGCGCCACCGTGCAGGCCTGCCGCGAGCTGTTCGGCAACCCGGGAGTCTCGCAGTCGGACGCCTGGCCCATGCAGCACCCGGTCTGGGCTTCGCTGATCTACTCGATCGCGATCATCGTCATATTCCGGACGCTGGCCGTGCGGAAGTACCGCTCGGCGACGGCGTGACGCGGGAGGAAACCCCCGGCCACGAGGAGCCCCCGGCACGAGGGAGGCCTCGGCCGGGGGCTCGGCTCGGACTCAGGATGTGTACGGCTTGGCCTCGAGGATCTTCACCGAGGCGAGCTTGCCGTTCGGCAGTTCGTACTGGGCGTCCTCGCCGACCTTCTTGCCGTTCACGCCGGAGCCCAGCGGAGACTGCGGCGAGTACGTTTCGATGTCCGCGCTCGCGTATTCGCGCGAGGCGAGCAGGAACGTCACCGTGTCGTCCTCGTCACCGTCGAAGGCGATGGTGACGACCATGCCGGGCGCGACCACACCATCGGCCGCCGGCGCCTCGCCGACCTTCGCGTTCTCAAGGAGCTGGGTCAGCTGGCGCACCCGGAGCTCCTGCTTGCCCTGCTCCTCCTTGGCCGCGTGGTACCCGCCGTTCTCGCGCAGGTCGCCCTCCTCGCGCGCGGCCGCGATCTTGGCGGCGATCTCCGTGCGCGCAGGACCAGACAGGTACTCCAGCTCGGCCTTCAGCTGGTTGTACGCCTCCTGGGTCAGCCAGGTGACGTTCTCGCTGGTCTGGGTCACAGGTGCTCCTCGTAGGTACTGGGAATACAAAGCATCGCCCTACCCAGAAGAATGTTCCTCCAGGGGAGGGCGAAACCACGAGCCTAACAATTCAGCGGGCGAAGGGGGAGGACATAAGCCATCAGAATCGCATCAACGCAGGTCAGCTCCTACGTATTCCAGTCGGCGCGAACGGATCGAGCCCCGGCGCCACCGGTGCGCACCGAGCCCGCAGTCAGTCGGCGTGGCAGCCGAGCAACTCCGCGGTGGTGCCCGGAGAAGTCGTACGCAGCGTGACGACCTTGTCGATACGCGTGGCGTTCTGGTCGAAGCGGAAGTCGCGGCGGCCCACCTCCGCGCCGTCCTCGGCCTGCGAGCGGATGGTGCAGTAGCCCTCGGCGTCCGCGTCCTTGCGCACCTCCAGGTGCACCTTGACCGAGTCGGCGGAGGTGTCGAAGGAGATCACTTCGGCACTGATCTTGTTGCCGCCCACGTAGTAGTAGGCGAACCAACCGATGAGGATCAGGAGGGCGACCCCCAGGACACTGCCGATGATCTTGAGCTTGCGGTCGGCGCGCTCGTCCCCGGAGCGGCCGTAGCGGCCCTCGGGCAGGTGCGTACTCGCCGTACTCATGATCGTCCTCTCTGCGGAGGGCAAAGGGCCGGACCCCGGAATTTTTCGCCCCCGATTTCGGTCACTATAGAAGCGGCCGATCGCGCCCATACACACGGGGGCGCCGACTGACGAGGATTGTGATTTGACTGACCAGCTGCGACTGATGGCCGTACACGCCCACCCCGACGACGAGTCGTCGAAGGGCGCGGCCACCATGGCGAAGTACGTGTCCGAGGGGGTGGACGTGCTGGTCGTGACCTGCACGGGCGGGGAACGCGGCTCCATCCTCAATCCGAAGCTTCAGGGCGACAGGTACGTCGAGGAGAACATCCACGAGGTACGCAAGAAGGAGATGGACGAGGCCCGCGAGATCCTCGGCGTCAAGCAGGAGTGGCTCGGCTTCGTCGACTCGGGACTGCCCGAGGGTGACCCGCTGCCGCCGCTGCCCGAGGGCTGTTTCGCGCTGGAGGACGTCGACAAGGCGGCGGGAGAGCTGGTCCGCAAGATCCGCTCCTTCCGCCCGCAGGTGATCACCACCTACGACGAGAACGGCGGTTATCCGCACCCCGACCACATCATGACCCACAAGATCTCGATAGTGGCGTTCGAGGGGGCGGCGGACACCGAGAAGTACCCGGAGTCGGAGTTCGGCCCCGCCTACCAGCCGCAGAAGCTCTACTACAACCAGGGTTTCAACCGCCCGCGCACCGAGGCGCTGCACAACGCGCTGCTGGAGCGCGGCATGGAGTCCCCGTACGGGGACTGGCTGAAGCGCTGGGACGAGTTCGTGCGCGCCGAGCGCACGCTGACGACGCACGTCCCGTGCGCCGACTTCTACGAGATCCGCGACAAGGCCCTGATCGCACACGCCACGCAGATCGACCCCGACGGGGGGTGGTTCCGCGTCCCGATGGAGATCCAGAAGGAGGTCTGGCCGACGGAGGAGTACGAGCTCGCGAAGTCCCTCGTCGATACGTCCCTCCCCGAGGACGACCTCTTCGCGGGCGTCCGGCAGTCCTGAGGGACAATGCCTGACATGAGCGCAAGCGCAAGCCTGGCAATGACGCACCTTGTCCCCCTCGCGGCAGAGGTCGACGAGGACAAGGTGACCCCTGGCGTCCTCGGCTTCATCGTCTTCGCGGTGATGGCGGTGGCGGTGTGGGGGCTTATGAAGTCGATGAACCGGCACATGGGGAAGGTCGACTTCGAGGAGGAGAAGGACCCGAAGGGGGACGCCTCCGACGCCTCCGACAAGAAGGCCGGTTCCGGGGGGAAGGCCTCGCCCGCCAAGGGCTGAGAGCTCAGCGGCATGGTCTGGTGCAACGTCACGGCTTCATGGCACCCACTGGGTGTCATGAAGTCCCTGAGCCGTCCCCACCCAACATGGACCCGACCCTACGAAGAACGACCCGCCCCTACGAAGACCGGGCCGTCACCGCCACCCCCATGACCTCCCGCGCATGCCGGCTCGGCACCATCCCCAAGCGCCACGCCTGCCAGCCCGCGTCCAGGTCGACGCCCCGTTCCAGCAGCAGCTGATACGCCTCGATGTAGTCGTCGAGCTTCCCGTCGCGGGACGGGTGGTCGGTGCGTGAGAGCTGGGTCAGCTCCTCCTGGGCCACGGCTGTGCCGATCTCGATGCCGCCCGGGGATGCGTAGGGGAGCAGGGTGCAGCGCAGGAAGCGGGCCCAGTCCTCGCCCCGCCGGTCGCCGTACGACGCGAACAGGCTCGCCGCCTCGTCGCACAGCGAAAGGGCGGACTGCGTACGGGTGTTGCCCGCGTCCACCACGGCCAGCTCCAGGCACGTCCACGCCTCGCCGTGGGCGACGCCGATGCGCTGGAAGTCCGCCCGGGCGTCCACCAGGAGCTGGCGGGCGAAGCCGGAGTTGCGCAACGAGCCCGTCTGGGCCGCCCGTTGGTCGCGGGTCGCCCGGGCCGAGTGGTGACGGGCGCACGCCAGGCCGTACACGTCCCGGATACGGGAGAACATCGTCCGCGAACGCTCCAGTTCCCGCACCGCCTGGTCCAGGTTGCCCGACTCCTCCAGGGCCTGGCCCAGGTAGTAAACCGTCCATGCCTCGCCCCGAGCATCCTCGTTGTCACGGTGGCGGGAGATCGCCTGGCGGAGGCCGTCCACGGCGGAGGACGGGTCGCCGTCGACCAGGCGGGCGCGAGCCAGCTGAGTCAGGGCCCAGGCCTCGCCGCGGGGGTCACGGGTGCGGCCGTACAGATCGAGGGCCTCACGGAGTTCCGCCTCCGCACGCGGTACGTCGCCCATGCGCAGGCCCAGCTGGCCGAGCTGGAAGTGCGCCCAGGCCTCACCGTGCAAGGACTCGCCCTGGCGGTGCAGGACCAGCGCCTGCGTAAGGAGATCCAGGGCCGCGGCGAGACGGGCCCGGTCCCGCTCCACGGCCGCCAGCGCATGCATCGTCCAGGCCCGGTCCGCCGCGAGCTGGGGAGAGGCCTGGAGGTCCATGGCCTCCTGGAGCTTCGCCGCCGCCTCCGTGAGATTGCCCTGGTGGTGCAGCGTGATCCCGAGCGAGCACAACGCCCTTGCCGCGCCCGCATCGTGGTGCGCCTCGAAGTAGAGGTCCACCACCGAAGCCAGCTGCGTACGCGCCTTGTCGAGCTCGCCGAGCTGACGGGCCGCGATACCCGTACGCCACTGGACCGAACGCACCAGCAGCCCCTGGTCCACAGCCTGCGTCAACTCACTGATCTCGCCCAGCCGGTAGAGGTCGCCGCGCAACAGGCAGTAGTCACACAGCGCGCCGAGCAGATTCAGTACGGCCGCCTGGTCCACGCCCTCCGCGTGCCGCAACGCCGCCGTGATGAAGCTCGACTCGTCATCCAGCCAGCGCAGCGCCGCATCCAGCGAGGTGAAGCCGTGCGGGCCGACCGTGTCCGCGCGCGTCGACGTCTTGCCGTCGACCAGGCGAATCACCGAGTCCGCCAACTCGCCGTAGTTCACGATGAGTCGTTCCTGCGCGGCCGTACGCTCCGCCGGCTCCTCCTCGTCCAGCAGGCGGGCCTGCGCGAAGGCACGGACCAGATCGTGCAGACGGTAACGGCTGCCCCGTACATGATCAACGAGACCGGCCCGCGACAGCGCCTCCAGATGCCGCGTCGCCTCCGCCTCGTCCGTCGCCAGCAGGGCGGCCGCCGCCGCCGCACCCAGGGACGCGCGGCCCGCCAGCGCCAGACGCCGCAGCAGCCGCCGGGCCGTGTCCGACTGGTCGCTGTAGCGCAGCCACAGCACCCGTTCGACCGGCTCGACCGGACCGTACGCATCGAGATCCGTGGCCAGCTGACGATGCGTACGCGGGCCGAGTGAGGAGCCCGCGATCCGCAGCGCCAGGGGCAGGCTGCCGCACAACTCACGTACCCGGTCGCAGGATTCGGCGTCGTACGGACCCGACGCGTCCTGCGCAGCCGCCTTCAGCAGCTCCTCGGCGCCGGCCGAGTCCAGCGCTTCCACGGGAAGCTGGTGCACCCAGGCGGGGAGGTCGGCCGGCAGATCGAGCGGTTTGCGCGCCGTGACCACGACAAGGCTGTCGGAGCGCTCCGGCACAAGGGTCCGTACCTGCTCCGCGTCGCTCGCGTCGTCCAGCACGATCGTCACCGGCAGGCCGGTCAGATGCTGGTGGTAGAGCTCGCTCAGCCGCCGCACCTGCTGCTCAGGCGAGGAACGCTCCCGGAACAGCAACTGCTCGCGGGACGCGCCGAGCCGGTTGAGCAGGTGCAGCAGCGCGTCACGGGTGGACAGCGGCGGCTCCTCCGGGCTGTCGCCCCGTAGGTCCACCACGCACGCGCCCCGGAACTGGTCCTTCAGCGCGTGCGCCGCACGGACGGCGAGCGTGCTGCGGCCCGAGCCCGGCGCGCCGTGCAGCACGACCACCGTCGGCTTGGTCTCCGTACTCGCGCGAGCCGCGTGCACCCACTGCGCCACCCGCCCCAGCTCCTGCCTGCGACCCGCGAACGGGCCTTCCGGCTCCGGGAGTTGATCGAAGGACCGCTCCAGCACGCTGCGTCTGCGCGCCGCCGCGCTCTTGTCCGTACGCCGCAGCTGCGGCGCCTGCCGCTTGGGACCGGTCGACGCGCTGAGCACCCGCTGCTGGTCCAGGAACGGGCGGATACCACGCACCTCCAGCGCCGTCAGCCACTGCAGCCGCAGCTGCTCCGGCCCACCCGGCTGCCCCAGGGCCCCGGCCCGGCGACTCGCGGCCGGCAGATGCGAAGCGGTCACCTTCGCCACCGTCGCCGCGGCGCCCGCCACACCGGCCACGGCTCCGGCACCGAGCGCCGTCCCCGCACTCGTGCCGAGCGCCAGGTCCGCCACACTGGCCGCGACGGCGGCAACGACCGCGACCAGCAGGGGAGTTCCGGCACCCTCGCGCGCATACCGCTGCCCGAACGTCAGCCGCCCGGCCTCCGCCTCGTCCAGCGCCTTCGTGTACGCCTCGTACTCCTCCGCCGCCGTCCCGGCGATGGCATCCAGCGACCCACGCGCCCGCGAAAGCAGCACACTCCCGTCGGTCCGCCCGCCCGACCGCCGAACCTCCTCCTCCACGGCCCGGGCCAACAGCCGCTCGGCTTCAGCCCGATGGCTGTCCCGCATGTCAGGTCCCCCTCCGCCAGCAATGGCTCTTCTTGGTCAAGTGTCCTGCGGATGGGGCGGTAAGGCGAGATAGCCTGCGGATTCCTGAGGGCTCCTTGAGGTTTCGTGTGTATCGCCGGTTTCTGGAAACGGGAGTTCACTTCGGTTGGCATCGTCATCCCGATGGTGGGGATCCTCGTCACGGTGCTGGTGAGGTGGAACCCTGAGGCCGGGCCCCCGGGGCCGGCCTCTTCTGTGCCCAGCTAGGGCTGATGTGCGACACCGTCTGGAGGAGCGCGGGAGCGCCTGCTCCAGCCCTGGAGCCCATGCGGTGGCGCCGGATGTCGGGAGAGACGGCCTTCGACGAGAAACAGAAGATCACCGTGGCCGTCTTCGATGACTTTGTGTCTGGTGTTGGGCGGACCGAGTGGTCGGTCCGGGTCAAGCGACCTGAAGCGAGGGCCTGAGCCGGGGCCGGGTCACGGACGTCAGGCAGGATGGGAGTATGTCGAACCGACTGGCCCACGAGACGTCCCCGTACCTCCTCCAGCATGCCGACAACCCCGTCGACTGGTGGCCCTGGTCGGCCGAGGCCTTCGAGGAGGCGCGGAAGCGCGGTGTACCGGTGCTGCTGAGCGTCGGCTACAGCAGCTGCCACTGGTGTCACGTCATGGCTCACGAGTCGTTCGAGGACCAGGAGACCGCCGACTACCTCAACGCGCACTTCGTGAACATCAAGGTCGACCGCGAGGAACGCCCCGACGTGGACGCCGTATACATGGAGGCCGTGCAGGCCGCGACCGGGCAGGGCGGCTGGCCCATGACCGTCTTCCTCACCCCGGACGCCGAGCCGTTCTACTTCGGGACCTACTTCCCGCCCGCGCCGAGGCAGGGGATGCCTTCCTTCCGGCAGGTGCTGGAGGGCGTGCACAGTGCCTGGGCCGACCGGCGGGACGAGGTTGCCGACGTTGCCGGGAAGATCGCGCGGGATCTCGCCGGGCGGGAGATCTCATACGGGGACACGACCGTGCCCGGTGAGGAGGAGCTGGCGCAGGCGCTGCTCGGGCTCACGCGGGACTACGACGCCCAGCGCGGCGGGTTCGGTGGAGCGCCGAAGTTCCCGCCGTCCATGGTGATCGAGTTCCTGTTGCGGCATCACGCGCGGACCGGGGCCGAGGGTGCGTTGCAGATGGCCGCCGACACGTGTGAACGGATGGCTCGCGGGGGGATCTACGACCAGCTCGGCGGAGGGTTCGCGCGGTACTCCGTGGACCGTGAGTGGGTTGTGCCGCACTTCGAGAAGATGCTCTACGACAATGCGCTGCTGTGCCGCGTGTACGCCCACCTGTGGCGGACTACCGGCTCCGATCTCGCTCGTCGCGTCGCCCTGGAGACCGCCGACTTCATGGTCCGCGAACTCCGTACGAACGAGGGCGGGTTCGCCTCCGCGCTGGATGCGGACAGTGACGACGGTACGGGGAGGCATGTCGAGGGCGCGTACTACGTGTGGACGCCTCGGCAGCTCGCCGACGTCCTCGGCGATGAGGATGCCGAACTCGCCGTGCAGTACTTCGGCGTGACCGAGGAAGGCACGTTCGAGGAGGGCGCTTCCGTACTTCAACTTCCGCAGCAGGAGGGCGTGTTCGACGCCGAGCGGATCGAGTCCGTGAAGGAGCGCCTCAGTCGGGCCCGTGCCGAGCGGCCCGCTCCCGGCCGTGACGACAAGGTGGTCGCGGCCTGGAACGGGCTCGCGATCGCCGCCCTCGCGGAGACCGGTGCGTACTTCGGCCGTCCCGACCTCGTGGAGGCCGCTCTGGGTGCCGCCGATCTTCTCGTACGTCTGCATCTGGACGAGCGGGCCCGGCTCGCCCGTACGTCGAAGGACGGTCAAGTCGGCGCGAACGCGGGGGTGTTGGAGGACTACGCGGATGTTGCCGAGGGGTTCCTTGCGCTCGCCTCGGTGACCGGTGAGGGGGTCTGGCTGGAGTTCGCCGGGTTCCTGCTCGACCATGTGCTGGTGCGGTTCGTCGACGAGGAGTCGGGAGCCCTGTACGACACGGCCGCCGACGCGGAGAAGCTGATCCGCCGCCCGCAGGACCCGACCGACAGCGCCACGCCCTCCGGTTGGAGCGCGGCGGCCGGTGCCCTGTTGAGCTACGCGGCCCAGACCGGCGCCGAGCCCCATCGCACCGCCGCGGAACGGGCGTTGGGCGTCGTGAAGGCCCTCGGCCCGCGGGCGCCGCGTTTCATCGGCTGGGGGCTCGCGACCGCGGAGGCCCTGCTCGACGGGCCGCGTGAGGTGGCCGTCGTCGGACCGGCGGACGCCCCGGCGACCCGGGAACTGCACCGCGCCGCCCTGCTCACCACCGCGCCCGGTGCGGTCGTCGCGGTGGGCACCCCCGGCAGCGACGAACTCCCGCTCCTCGCCGACCGCCCGCTGGTGGAGGGCGAACCGGCGGCGTACGTCTGCCGCCGGTTCACGTGCGACGCACCGGTGACGGACGCGGGGTCCCTCCGGGAGAAGCTGGTTTCTTAGCGCCTCCCAAATTCCGAAACGGCGCGCGTCACGATCGCCTCAAGACGGTCGTGGTGCGCGCCCCGCCAGTACACGCGCCCACACTCCTCACACTGCGCGAAGACGTCGTACGACTGCTGCGTGCCACCTTCGAGCCGGTCGGCGATCTCGTCCTTGACGGCTTCGTTGAGGAGGCCGTTGCAGGCCGTGCAGCGAGTCCACGGCTTCAGCTCGGGCTCGAACCGCCCCAACACGTCCCGGAGTTGGTCATCGGGCCGCGTGCTGTAGACGAACGCGCCGGCCCACAGCTCGCGCCGCCGCAGCAGACCACGGTCGCGGCTGAGCATCACGCGCCGCTCGGCCGCCGAGCGGGCGGCGAGGGCCGGGTCGCCGATGTCGGTCGACTCGTACGCGGCGTCCACGCCCAGCAGCCGCAGCCGCCGGGCGAGCGTCCCGAGATGCACGTCGAGCAGGAATCGCAGCGGCGCCCCCGGTACCCGCTGGGGTCGTGCAACGGCCCGCACCTCGACGGACTCGCCCGCCCCGGGCACGTACGACACGGACACCTCACGCCCGTCCACGACGAGCGCCCCGACCTCCGTCAGCGGCACACCCAGCGACTCCACGACGTGCCCCAGCGTGGAGACTCCGTCGGTGACGACCTCGGTGGCCCCGGCCCGCCGTGCCTGCGGCACGAACATGCCCAGCTCGGGGGCGAAATCGACGTGGATCTCGGGTCCGTTCATCGCTTGGGGAGGTCCTTGAAGGTGTCGAGGGTGCGGTCGAGCAGGTCCAGCAGATCGCCCTGGTGGTCGTGTTCGGTCCAGTAGATGGCCGCTTCGAGGAGCGCGCCCATCAGCCCCATCGTGTAGACCCGCACCTCCAGGTCGTTCTCGTGCCGCCCGGTGCGCTCCGCGATCGCCCGGCACATCAGGCGGCCCGTGACGGACATGCTCTCCATGACCCGGGACCGCACGGCCGGGACCTCCGTCATCAGCCGGAGGCGCAGCTTCATCTCGCGCTCCGCAAAGGTCGGGTCGTCGGCGATCGCCATGGTCATCGACTGCCGGATGATGAACCGCAACGAGTCCAGCAGGCCCTCGTCCTCCGGGCGCGCCCGCAGCAGGTCCTCCGCCAGGGGGTCGTACTCGTCGGTGAGGACGATGTCCTCCTTGGTCGGGAAGTACCGGAAGACGGTGCTCGGCGAGACCTCCGCGCGCTCCGCGATCTGCTCCACGGTCGTCGCGTCGTACCCCTGCTCCTCGATCAGCTCATAGGTGGCGTTCCTGATCGCGATACGCGTCTTGAGCTTCTTGCGCTCCCGCAGGCTCATGTGCCGGGCGGCTTCGGGGAGGGAGGTTCGTGCCGTGGTCATGCCCGTCATTGTCCGCCATCGGACTCGGTACGAGCCATGACCGGGGCCTCGCCCTCCGTGGCCTCCTCCGCCTTGGCGGGCCGTACGTTCGGCAGCAGCGCCGCCGTCAGCAGGGCGGTCACGAGCGCCGCGATGCCGCACACCACCAGGACCGTGCCCATGCCCTCCACGTACGCGGCGTCGGCGGAGCGGGCGAGGCCGGGCAGGCCGAGCCGTTCGGCGATTGCGTGCGCGCCGGTCAGCGACTCGCGCGCCGCGTTCGCGGCCTCGGCCGGGAGGCGCGAGGTGTCGATCCGGTCGCTGTAAGCACTGGCGACCAGGCTGCCGAGCAGCGCGATGCCGATCGCGCCGCCCACCTGCCGCAGCGTCATCAGCAGCCCGGATCCGCTTCCGGCTTCATCGCGGGGGATCCCGCCGAGCGCCGCGTCCATCGCGGGCACCATCGCGAGGCCGAAGCCCAGTCCCGCGATGGTCAGCCAGAGCGCAGTGAACCCGTAACCGCTGTCCGCCTCGGTGCGTGAGCCGAGCAGCGCGGCGAAGCACAGCACGGCCAGGCCCGCGGTGACCACCGGGCGTGGCCCCATGCGCTGCACCAGCGGCGTGCTCATCCTGGCGGAGACCATCAGCCCGCCCATCATCGGCAGCAGCCGCAGCCCGGTGCCGAAGGCGTTGCTGCCGCCGACCTCCTGGAGGTACGTGGGCAGCATGAACAGCAGGCCGGAGAAGACGAAGGTGCCGAGCGTCGCGGCGAGACTGTTGAACAGGAAACCGCGGTGCCCGAGCAGCTTCAGATCGAGCATGGGCCGCACCGCCCGGCGCTCCCGTACGACCAGGGCGGCCAGCAACATCGCGGACAGCGCGAACGAGCCGAGCACCAGCGGGCTGCCCCAGCCGCGCTCGGGAGCCTCGATGATGCCGAAGACCAGCGCACCGAGACCGATCGCGCTGTACGCGGTGGACAGCACGTCGACGCGCGGCGATGCCGGGTCACGGGACTCCGGCAGCAGGAACAGGCAGGCGGCGACGCCCATCGCGACCATCGGGATGTTGATCAGGAAGATCGAGCCCCACCAGTAGTGGTCGAGCAGCAGCCCGCCGACGAGCGGCCCGAGCGGCATGCCCGCGGCCATCGAGGCGGTGACGGCCGCGACCGCCTTGCTGCGCTCCTCGGGCCCGAACATCGACGGCAGCACGGACAGCCCGAGCGGGATCACCAGCGCGGCGCCCACACCCATGACCGTACGGGCCGCGATGACCAGCTCGGGCGTCGAGACGAGGGTGCCGAACAGGGCGCCGGCGAGGAACACCAGGAGCCCCGCGATCAGCATCCTGCGCCGGCCGAAGCGGTCGCCCAGCAGTCCGGCGGGCAGCATCAGCGCCGCGAACACGACGACATACGAGTCCACGATCCACTGGAGCTCACCCGTGCTCGCCTCCAGCTGCTCGGCCATCGTCGGCAGCGCGACGTTGAGGATCGTCAGATCGAAGCCGAGGACGAGCATGCTCGCGACGAGGGCGCCGAGGGCCCACCAGCGGCGGGGGTCGGGTCGGGTCTCAGCCCGTGGAGTGACAGCAACCATGAAATGAGAGTAACTCTCAAAAGGGGTCAGCTGTCAATGAGTGGGTACGAGTACGCCATGAGTACGCACGAGTGAGCACGCAAAAGTGGCCGCGGCTCAAGAGCCGCGGCCACTGAAGGCAAGGTCGACGGGGACTATCCGTGCTGATACGCCACGATCGAGATCCCGATGTAGTGCGCCACGAACGCCACCAGCGTGAACGAGTGGAACACCTCGTGGAAGCCGAACCACCGCGGTGACGGGTCGGGGCGCTTGAGGCCGTAGATCACGCCGCCCGCGCTGTAGAGCAGCCCGCCGACGATCACCAGCACGAGGACGGCGATCCCGCCCGTGCGCATGAAGTCGGGGAGAAAGAAGACGGCCGCCCAGCCCATCGCGATGTAACACGGGGTGTAGAGCCAGCGCGGGGCGCCGACCCAGAACACCCGGAAGAGGATGCCCGCCGTGGCCGCGGCCCAGATGCCCCAGAGCAGCCACTGCCCCTTGGCGGCGGGCAGGAGCAGCATCGTCAGGGGTGTGTACGTCCCCGCGATGATCAGGAAGATGTTCGCGTGGTCGAGCCGGCGCAGTACGCCGTCGGCCCGCGGCGACCAGTCTCCCCGGTGGTAGACGGCGCTCACGCCGAAGAGCAGGCAGGCGGTCAGGGCGTAGATCCCGCAGGCTATGCGTCCGCGCGTCGATTCCGTGAGCGCGGTCAGGGCCAGGCCGGCGACGAGCACGGCCGGGAACATCCCGGCATGCAGCCAGCCCCGGAGCTTGGGCTTGACCGGATGTGGGAGGTGGGAGAGCGCGGCGGAGACGCGGCCGGCGGCCGGCGAGTCCAAGGGCGCGTCGGAGGCGGACGCAGTCATGAGGCGAATCGTACCTACGGAACCGTAAGTCCTGAATCAGTTCGGCCCTGTGATAAGGGCCAAGTGGCTTTCCTCTCACCGAGGTTTGAGGGCGGGGCGACCCGGCCTGCTACGGCGAATTGGGGGCAAATCAGACAATGGGCGGGGAACCCCCGGGGGGAATCGCGTGGCGATGGTCACGTCTGCTCAGGTGTGAGGCGCTCTGGACATATGCGCAAACCCATCGGATGATCATATGAGTGCGGTCGGCACCGGATGAGCGCCATGATCCAGACGTACAGCATCCGGGCCGCGGCCCCCAAGGGGCACTCGACAACAAAAACCCTCATCTAGGAGCAATCGTGGCGCGCGACATCGCGGCTCCCCCTGCCGTTCCCACCAACCACCAGGAACTGATCTCGTGGGTCAACGAGATCGCGGAACTCACGCAGCCGGACAACGTGGTCTGGTGTGACGGCTCAGAGGCGGAATACGAGCGACTGAGCGAGGAGCTCGTCCGTAAGGGCACCTTCAAGAAACTCGACCCGATCAAACGCCCGAACTCCTACTACGCGGCCTCAGACCCGACCGATGTCGCCCGGGTCGAGGACCGCACCTTCATCTGCTCCGAGAAGGAGGAGGACGCGGGTCCGACGAACCACTGGAAGGACCCCGCCGAGATGCGGGAGATCTTCGCCGGTGAGCAGGGTGTCTTCCGGGGCTCGATGCGTGGCCGGACCATGTACGTCGTGCCGTTCTGCATGGGCCCGCTGGGCTCGGACCTCTCCGCGATAGGCGTCGAGATCACCGACTCCGCGTACGTCGCCGTCTCCATGCGCACGATGACGCGTATGGGCCGGCCGGTCCTGGACGAGCTCGGCTCCGACGGCTTCTTCGTACGTGCTGTGCACACGCTCGGGGCGCCGCTGGAGGAGGGCCAGGAGGACGTTCCGTGGCCGTGCAACTCCACCAAGTACATCTCGCACTTCCCCGAGACCCGCGAGATCTGGTCGTACGGCTCCGGATACGGCGGCAACGCGCTGCTCGGCAAGAAGTGCTACGCCCTGCGCATAGCCTCCGTCATGGCCCGCGACGAGGGCTGGCTGGCCGAGCACATGCTGATCCTGAAGCTGACGCCACCGCAGGGGGAGTCGAAGTACGTCGCCGCCGCCTTCCCTTCGGCCTGCGGCAAGACCAACCTCGCCATGCTGGAGCCCACGGTCCGTGGCTGGACCGTCGAGACCATCGGCGACGACATCGCCTGGATGCGCTTCGGTGAGGACGGCCGTCTGTACGCGATCAACCCCGAGGCCGGTTTCTTCGGCGTCGCGCCCGGCACCGGTGAGCACACCAACGCCAACGCGATGAAGACGCTGTGGGGCAACTCCGTCTTCACCAACGTCGCGCTGACGGACGACGGTGACATCTGGTGGGAGGGGATGACCGAGGAGACGCCCGCCCACCTCACGGACTGGAAGGGCAACGACTGGACGCCCGAGTCCGAGACCCCCGCCGCCCACCCCAACGCCCGCTTCACCGTCCCCGCCTCCCAGTGCCCGATCATCGCGCCCGAGTGGGAGGACCCGAAGGGCGTGCCGATCTCGGCGATTCTGTTCGGCGGCCGGCGTGCCACCGCGGTCCCGCTGGTCACGGAGTCCTTCGACTGGAACCACGGCGTGTTCCTCGGCGCGAACGTCGCCTCCGAGAAGACGGCCGCCGCCGAGGGCAAGGTCGGCGAACTGCGCCGCGACCCGTTCGCCATGCTGCCGTTCTGCGGCTACAACATGGGCGACTACATGGGGCACTGGATCGACGTCGCCAAGGACAAGGACGCGTCCAAGCTGCCGAAGATCTACTACGTGAACTGGTTCCGCAAGAACGACGCGGGCAAGTTCGTGTGGCCCGGATTCGGTGAGAACAGCCGTGTCCTGAAGTGGATCGTGGACCGGCTGGACGGCAAGGCGGAGGGCGTCGAGACGCCGATCGGCATTCTTCCGGCGAAGTCCGCCCTGGACACGGAGGGTCTGGACCTCTCCGAGTCCGAGCTGGACTTCCTCCTCACGGTCGACAAGGACGTCTGGCGCGAGGAGGCGGCCCTGGTCCCGGACCACCTCAACACCTTCGGCTCGCATACGCCGACGGAGCTGTGGGACGAGTACCGGGCGCTGGTGAACCGCTTGGGCTGAGCCCGGGTTGGGTTCGCCCCCGCCGCCCTTACCCGTCCCATCCCGGGGTCGGCCCCGGAGCCCCGCTGGGGGCTGCGCCCCCAGACCCCCTTCGGGGCTCCGCCCCGGACCCCGTTCGGGGGCCGGCCCCCGGACCCCCGGTCCTCAAACGCCGGACGGGCTGATTTTCCTCCGGACCGGATCAATTTCAGCGGGACGGGCTGATTTTCTTCCGAACCGGATCAATTTCGGCCGGGCCAGCTGACTTTCAGCGGGGGCCAGCTAATTTGCTGCCGGACCGGCTGAATTCAGCCCGTCCGGCGATTGAGGACGAGGCCGCCAGGCCGATGCGGGTCCAGGGACGCAGCCCCTGGTGGGTTCTGGGCGAAGCCCAGGGGACGGGAATGGGTAGGGGCGGCGGGGGCGAAGAACCCCCCGAACCGGACCCGCCGCCTACGACCGGTCCTCCAAGTACCGCGTATGCGACTCCTGACGACGAGCCTCCACCTCCCGGAGGCTCGTCGTCAGCGTCTCCATCTCGCCCTGCAGCAACGCGAGCTGGCGCTCCAGATGCCGCTCCGGCGGTTCCGCGCCGGGAGTCAGGCGGGTCCACCAGCGGGCACGCACGTAGGCGTCCACCGCCTCCGGAACGTCCTGGCGCACCGTCCGGGACAGAGCGTGCACGCCCTCCGGATCCTGGGCGAGGACCTTCATGACCCAGCCGGGAGCGAGCAGGGCTGCGAGGAGTTCCGTCAGCTCGGTGAGGCGGCCGGAGGCCGCGGGCGGGAGTTCGACGTCGGCCAGGTAGTCGCGCAGCTTGGCGAAGTCGTCGCGCAGCTCGTCCAGCTGCGCCGACGGGTCGGGGAAGTCCGGCAGTGGCGGGCGTTCCGGCGGGGCGATGAGCGCGCCCGCGCCGTACAGACCCGCGACCACGACCGGCCAGTACGCGCCCGCCAGCCCCGTGAACGTCAGCCCAAGACCCACAACGCCCAGGGCACTGCCCGTGAGGTTCTTCCGGGACTCCAAGTACGCGAAGAATTTACTGATAGCCACGGATCTCCTCGAAAGCACCGTCGAGCGAACCCTTCTGGGCGTCGAAGAGACGGCCACCGGTCAGCTCTGCGATGTGCTCCAGCTCGGCCCGGTCGGAGTCCCCGAAGAGGATCGGGAAGACGGGAATCTCCCGCTGCTCGCCGGGCAGCCCGGCGTAGAAGCCGTCGAACTCCTCCGGCCCCGCCCCCACCGTGTTCTCGCCGTCCGTCATCAGCACGATCGACGTGAACGTGTCGTCGTCGGCGCCCAGATGCTCGTACGCCTTCTCCAGCGACGTATAGATCGCCGTGTCCCCGGAGCCCGTGAGCGCCTCGGTGTCGCGGCGGATCCCGTCGAGACCCGTCCGCGGGTCCTCGGGCCGCACCACATGCGTCCGTACGCTCTTGACGGCGGAGCCGAACGGCATCAGCGTCACCTCCTCACGGTCGCGGAAGTCGCCCGTCAGGGCGGTGAGCGCCTTCTTCAGCTTCCCCAGGCGGCCTCCCTCGCGCATCGAGCCCGAGGTGTCGAGGACGTACACCGTGCGCGAGGGCCGGCGCAGCTTGTTCTCGTACGCGTCGAGGAGCCCGTCGGCGACGGACTTGCTGCCGGGGAACGGGAGTTCACGGCGGCGGCTCGGGTCGAGCCACGGCGCGGGCGTTACGGAGGCGACGACCGGACGGCGACCCGTACGTTCCGTGATGTGCTGCTGGACGTCCGGGGCGCGCAGGGCGTCGGTGAGGCGACGGACGGTCTCGCGGGTGCTCTGGTCGGTGGCGGCGAGCGAGGCGAGCGGGTAGTCGGCCGTGACCACGCCGTCCTTGGGGCGGATCACGGTGAGGTTCTCCTCCACACCCCTCAGGGTCATCAGCACCGACTCGTAGTTGAGCAGCGCGTCGACGGTGCCGCGACGGGCGTACGCGGATGCGAGCCAGCGGGAGGAACCCGACGTCAGCTCCTGCCCCTTGAAGAACTCCGCCAGCTTGGGGGTCGCCCTTTCCACATCCGCGTCCGTCAGCGCGGACTGGGCGCCGGAAAGGCCCGAGGCCACCGAGATCAGTGCGGAGAAACCGGAGTTGGAGCGGGCCGGATCCGTCATGCCGTACGTCAGATCACCGGCCGCCACCGCCTGGTGCACCTGTGACCAGGTCAGGTCCTCCGGCTTCCAGCCCAGCCGGCGTACCGTCTCCGGCTTCATGCCGATCGCCACCGGGCTGGACATGATCGAGGTCTGCGACACGACCTTCTTCGCGGCGCCCGCGTCCAGGCGCAGATAGTCGCTGGAGGCCAGCCACGCGGCGTCGTACGCGCCGTCCGCCTTGCCCGAGGCGAGCCGGTCGACCGCGTCGCGCGTGCCCATATAGGTGGGGACGACCTTGATGCCGGTGTCCTCGCGGATGTCCTCCAGTACAGGGCCCATGTCGGACAGCTCGCTGGAGGCGAGGACGCGGAGGGTGCCGGGTTCGGCCTTGGCGGGCTGCCCGGGCTTCTCGGAGCTCTCGCCCGATGTGCACGCGGTGACCGCCAGCAGCAGGACGGCGGCCAGCGCGGTTTGGCGACCTCTCACGCGAGCCCTCCTTCCAGCGCGCCCTGCGCACGGGACCGCTCCAAGTACGCGGAGGCCTGCTGGAGTTCGGAGGTCAGGGACTCCACCGTGGCGGCCATCGTCTCCGTGGCCTGGGCCTTGTAGTTGTCGATCGTGTCGAGGGTCCGGTAGATCTGCTGGAAGGCGCTGCGGAGCGTCTCCGCCCCCACCGCCGGGTCCGCTGCGATGCGTTGGATCTCGCCGGACTGCGTGGCGAGCATCTCCGCGTTGCCGCGGATCAGCTCCTCCGTCGTGCCGCGCAGCGCGTTGACCTGCTCGACGACCTTGCGCTGGTTGTCCAGGGCGGAGGCCAGCATCACCGAGATGCGCAGCGCGGACACGGTGGTGGTGGCCGCGCGGTCGACGCCCTTGATCAGTTCCTCGTTGTTGCGGCGTACGACATCCATGGCCAGGTAGCCCTGCGCGCACACCGCGAGCTGGGTGAGCAGGTCCTGGTGCTTCTGGCGCACCGGGAACAGGACGTCGGCTCGGAGTGTGTCGGCCTGCGCCGGATCCGTGGCCTCGACGCCGGCGATGTGCCGCTCGACCGCCTCGTCCAGGGCCTGCGTCAGGACGACGTACTCCTGGAGCTTGCCCATCGTGTCCCAGAGGCGGACGCGTTCGGTCTGCAGGGCGGCGTTGTCGCGGCGCAGCTCGTCCTGGCCGCCGCGCAGGGAACCCACGATCTTGTTCAAGGTGCCTTGTGCGGAGGCGTACTTGGCGACGTGGTCGCGCAGCTTGTTGCCGCCGGGGAGCCTGGACAGCAGCTTGCGGCCCTTGCCCGCGGGCAGGTCGCGCGGGTCCAGGTCCTCGACCGTACGCCGGAGTTCGACGAGCGAGGACGAGACGCGGGACTGGGCGTCCTCGCCGTTCGAGGGCAGGCTGCGGATGGTGCGGTCCAGCATGCGGTTGGACTGCGCGGACGCGGAGCGCATCTCGCCCGAGCCGAGGGCGACGATCTCTCCGATCTTCCCCGCGAACTCGGGGGAGCGGGCGTCGAGGGCGGCGAGCCCGCCGACGTACTCCTCCGCCTTGCGCGCCATGTCCGTACGGACCGACTCGTCGACGGGTACGAGCCCGCCGGCCTTCTCCTTCGGCACGGCCGCGACGGGCTCGGGCGGAGTGAGGGTGAAGTCTTCGTTGTCGCTGGTCACTTGCTGTTTCCCCCTAGCCCCGGGCCTGGCGTGCCATCTCGTGCAGCACCTTGGAGGCGGGCACGGGCGCCTGCCGGACGCCGGTCAGCTTCTGATTGAGATACGTGGTGTGGGCGGCGGTCGCCGCCGCGAACTCCGCGCTCGCGTC
Source organism: Streptomyces vastus (assembly GCF_039532825.1). Classification (NCBI taxonomy): domain Bacteria; kingdom Bacillati; phylum Actinomycetota; class Actinomycetes; order Kitasatosporales; family Streptomycetaceae; genus Streptomyces; species Streptomyces vastus. Next base: position 59,315 of record NZ_BAAASJ010000039.1, on the reverse strand, counting down.
CTGCGGGCGGAACCCGTGCCGCACCGCCAGCTTGCGCAACTCCTTGTCGGTGCTGAGGAGTTCACCGAGCGAGCGGCCCTCTTCTGTGAGGGGTACGACGGTGTGGTCGCTGTTGGCGGTGGTGTCCGGGTAGAGGACGGTCAGGTCGTCGACGGACTCGCCCCGCATGAGCAGGGAGGCGACCTGGGACTCGTACACGAGGACGAGCGGATTGCCGACCCCGCTGACGAAGTCCCGGAACGCCGCGTCCGAGCTGGTCTGCTGCGCGCCCTGGACGCTGATCAGCTTGCGCATCAGGGGCGCGGTCTGGTCCACGGCCGAGGTGTCGGCGGCGACACGGCCGCCGGCGGCGACGTACGAGGCGGCCGCGAGGTAGAGCGCGCCGGAGTTCGAACTGGTCGGGTCGGTGGTGGAAACGAACAGCGTGCCCGTCAGTTCGCCGTACCTGTCCGCGCCCTTGAGCTGCTGCCAGGTCTTGTTGTCCTGTGCGGCCTTCAGATAGGCGGTCATCTTCAGGGTGCCGTTGCCCTTGCCGGCGGTCGCGATGCCGTTCGCGGCCAGTACCTCGGCGGCGTTGCGGTGCGCCACGACCACGAGGGGCGAGTAGAAGGGGCGCGGCAGTGGCTGCCGTACGCCGTACTTCTTCGCCAGTTCCTCGGCGGGCGCCTGGCTGCCCGGAAACGCGAAGTCGTATCCCTTCAGATCCAGGCCCTCCATGGCCCAGGAACCCGACGTCTCCGTCTCCACGGTGTAGCCCTTTGCAGCGAGGGCCTTCACCACGTCGGGATCGGTGAAGAACTCGGCCTTCTCCGACCCGATCACTCCTCGCACGGTCTTCGTTGCCGTGCTCTTGTCCTGCCCTTCGCGGCCCGCGACGACGGCTGCTGCTACTCCGCCGATCAGGAGTACCGCGAGGACGACTGCGACGATTCTTCTCACACCGGGAGAGTGCGCGCGGAATCCAAAATTCCCCGGCGAAAGGGATGAACAGGTGGTGACTTACCGGTCCCGGTATCGCTCCCGGGCTGCCAGGGGGTGGGCGGGGGTTTCTTTTCCCCAGCCCCGCCCCTTCCCGAAACTGGGGGCTGCGCCCCCAGGCCCCCACCCCCTGGCGGGGGGCGCGAGCAACCACAACGCACCCGCAGCGTCAAACGGCCCAAGCGAACGCAGTGCCATGGCACCCGGCCCGCGCGTCGCTGCGGGTGCGCGCGGACCGGGGCCGATCAAGGGGAGCCCGGAGGGCTCAGTGGGCGGCGAGTTCGTGAGCGCCGGAGGCGATCGCGGCGCCGTGCGCGTCCATGCGCTCCGCCGCGAGGATCGCCGCCGCCGTATCCGCCCGCGACGCCGCCACGACAAGCGCACGCCCGGCAAGGGCATGCGCACGCTCGTGCAGCGCGACAAGACGCGGCTTGTGCAGGCCTGCAGACGTGCGGACCGGCGGCCGGCCGCCCCGCAGTCGCGCCACCTGCCGAGCCAGCCGCTCCGCGGCCACGTCAAGGTCGTCGGACGGCGAGAGGCCGCGCAGCTCATCCGTCACCGCGAGCAACGCCGCGAGATGACCGGCGAGCTGGATGTCCAGCTCTTCCTCCCGCGACCGGTGCGGAAAGTCGGCGGAACGGGGCGGCGTGTGGACCGACTTGGTGCGGATCGGTTCGTACATGGGGGACGGCCTCCTGTGCTCTGACAGGAAGCCATCCTAGCTTGGATTCTGTCTAAAGTTGAGTCGGTTCGCAGAAGAGATTCAGAGGATCACGGAGCGTCACGGCTGGCTGTAGCCGTCGAGGAAGTTCCCGATCCGCGTCACCGCGTCCGTCAGATCCCGCGCCGTCGGCAACGTCACCACCCGGAAGTGATCGGGCTCCGGCCAGTTGAACCCCGAACCCTGCACCACCATGATCTTCTCGGCCCGCAGCAGATCCAGCACCATCTGCCGGTCGTCCTTGACCTTGAACACCTTCGGATCGAGCCGCGGGAAGAGATACAGCGCTCCCTTCGGCTTCACGCACGTCACGCCCGGAATCTGCGTGAGGAGCTCATGCGCCACATCGCGCTGTTCCCGCAGTCGCCCGCCGGGCAGCACCAGGTCGTTGATCGTCTGCCGGCCGCTCAACGCGGCGACCACACCGTGCTGACCGGGCATGTTCGCGCAGAGCCGCATGTTCGCCAGGATCGTCAGCCCCTCGATGTACGAGTCGGCGTGCGCCCGCGGCCCGGAGATCGACATCCACCCCACCCGGTAGCCCGCCACGCGGTATGCCTTCGACATCCCGTTGAAGGTGAGCGTCAGCAGGTCCGGGGCGATCTTGGCGGTCGAGGTGTGCGTGGCGTCGTCGTAAAGGATCTTGTCGTAGATCTCGTCGGAGCAGACGAGCAGGTTGTGCCGGCGCGCGATGTCCGTAAGGCCGCGCAGCATCGCCTCGTCGTACACCGCGCCCGTCGGATTGTTCGGGTTGATGATCACGAGCGCCTTGGTCCGGTCGGTGACCTTCCGCTCGATGTCGGCGAGGTCAGGCATCCAGTCGGACTGCTCGTCGCAGCGGTAGTGCACGGCCGTACCGCCGGACAGGGACACCGCGGCCGTCCACAGCGGGTAGTCGGGCGCCGGTACGAGGACCTCGTCGCCGTCGTCGAGCAGGCCCTGCATCGCCATCACGATCAGCTCGGAGACGCCGTTGCCGATGAAGACGTGCTCGACGTCCGTCTCGATGCCGAGGGTCTGGTTGTGCATGACGACTGCGCGACGTGCAGCGAGCAGGCCCTTCGCGTCGCCGTAGCCGTGCGCCGACGACACGTTGCGGAGGATGTCCTCGAGGATCTCGGGCGGGCACTCGAAGCCGAACGCGGCCGGATTCCCCGTGTTCAGCTTCAGGATGCGGTGACCGGCCGCCTCGAGTCGCATCGCCTCCTCGAGAACCGGGCCCCGGATCTCGTAACAGACGTTGGCGAGCTTGGTCGACTGGATCACCTGCATGTCCGCGAGCTTACGGCCGTGTAACGCTCGGTGGGGCGTGTTTTCCACCACGCGAGACGTGGCGCTTTGGGTGGATATCGGTCTCAGTTACACCGCAGGCCCCTCTTTTCTCTACAATCCCCCACCATGTTCCGGACACAGAGCGCGGCAGAAGTACGCACGACGCCTATGCCGCGAATAGGTCAACCGGTGCGTACGACGTGAACGACGCATACCGGGAGAACGTCGAAGGCCAAGGCGCGCCGCCTGTGTACTACCCGTACGGCGACACGGCTCCGCCGTACGACGCGTGCGCGGACCCGGCGGTCGCGCACGGGTGGCAGAACGCGTACGACAACACGCTCCGCATCGAGCCCACGGCGGACGTGGAGGATGCGGGGGACGCGGGGCATACGGGGGGCGCGGATCTCCCCGAGGACGTAGGGCGTCACGAGCGGCTGATGCGTCGCCGCCGGTTCCGGTTGAAGAGACGTTTGGCCGTGGCCGCCGGTGTGGCCGGCATCGGGATCTTCGCCGTCGCGATCTCCGGACTCTTCGGTTCCGAGTCCTCCGGGAAGGGGGACCAAGAGGCGCCGAAGGCCCAGCCGTCCTCCTCGGCCACGGACGGACGGGGCTCGACCGCCCCGTTGGTCGACGACCCGTCAGGAGCATCACCCAAGGCCTCGGACGGCTCGTCCTCCGAAACGCCGGACAAGGTCTCGGTGAGCCCCTCACCGAGCGACTCCCGTTCCGCCGGATCCGGTGACTCCGGCGAACCCGCCACAGGGACATCCTCGACTACGGCCGCCGCCCCCACGAGCGAGCCGGGCAAGGCGAATGGCAACGCCGGTCGGGGGCAGGGAGCCACCAAGCGCCCCAAGTAGCGGTAACCGCTGGGCCGTACGGCGTGAACCGACCCCAACCGGCGGCGTGATACAACTCCTTGCTCATACGCCCCTCTACGATCACAATGCGCATGACAATGCATCGGGCGGCCGGAAATTCTCCGGTCGCCCAAGTCGTAAGAGGGGACCCCCACATGAGAAAGCCTCTCGTCGCCGCGCTCAGCGCCCTGGCGCTTGCCGGGCTCGGCGCGGTGCCGGCCGGCGCGGCAACCGCCGGCGCGGCCGAGCCCACGGCCTCGACCGCGGGCAAGGGCGTGGACACGGACACCGTCACATCGGTGGCCCATGACGTGGTCACGTCCACCACGGCGAACCTGTCCCGGGTCACCGCGCCGAAGGCCCAGGCCGTGGACTTCGCCGGCACGGTCTCGCTCAGCAACTGTTCGGGTTCGGTCATCCGGCTCCCCGACTCCGAGGACAACGACCCGGCCCTGGTGATGTCCAACGGCCACTGCCTGGAGGCCGGCTTCCCGGAGCCCGGCGAGGTCATCGTCGACCAGCCGTCCAGCCGCACCTTCGGGCTGCTCAACTCGGCCGGTACGCGCGTAGCGACACTCCGGGCCGCCAAGATCGCGTACGCGACGATGACGGACACCGACGTGTCGCTGTACCAGCTGACCAGCACGTACAAGCAGATCCAGGACTCGTACGACATCCAGGCCCTGGAGCTCAACGCCACGCGCCCGGCCGCCGGAACCGCCATCAGCGTCGTCTCCGGTTATTGGAAGCGGATCTACAACTGCAGCGTGGACGGCTTCGCATACCGCCTGCGCGAGGGTGCCTGGACCTGGAAGGACTCGGTCCGCTACACCTCCGCCTGCGACACCATCGGCGGTACGTCCGGTTCGCCCGTGGTCGACGACGCCACCGGCAAGGTCGTCGCTGTCAACAACACCGGCAACGAGGACGGCGCCCGCTGCACCGACAACAACCCTTGTGAGGTCGACGAGAGCGGCAACATCACCGTCCGCGAGGGCATCAACTACGGGCAGCAGACGTACCAGATCGTCCCCTGCGTCGGGCTCGACAACAAGATCGACCTGAGCCGGCCCGGGTGCACCCTGCCCAAGCCGTAGCTTCCGGCAGGCGGGCGGTCACGTGGCAGTCCGGCGGACCGCCCGCCCCGCCAGTACGTCAGTGCGTCGGCCGTCCTCGATGACGGAACGGCCGTCGATCAGGACGTACGGGATGCCGGTCGGGAGCGTGCGCGGCGCGTCGAACGTAGAGCCCGCGGCGACCGTGGCCGGGTCGAAGAGGACCAGGTCGGCCCGGTACCCCTCGCGCACAAGGCCGCGGTCCGGCAGCCTCAGCCGGGCCGCCGGGCGCGAGGTGAGATGCGCGACGCACTCCTCAAGGCCGAGGACGCCCAACTCCCGTACGTACCGGCCGAGGTACTGCGGGAAGGTCCCGTACGCGCGCGGATGCGGTTTGTCGCCCTGGAGGATGCCGTCCGAGCCGCCGGTGTGGACGGGGTGGCGCATGATCTGCTGGACGTTCTCCTCGTGGCCGACGTGCTGCAGGATCGTCGAGCCGAGTCCGTCGTCGAGGAGGAGGCGGCGGGCGGTGGTCCAGGGGCTCTCGCCGCGCTCGTCGGCCGACTGCCGGACCGTGCGGCCCACGTAGGGCGCCAGCGCCGGGTTGGACACGCCCGAGATCTCGATGGTGTCCCACTCGATGGGGACGCCGTGGCAGCCGTCCGCGCCCACGACCTCCATGTGATGGCGGATCCGTTCGGCGGTGTCCTCGTCCTTCAGCCGGGCGAGGGTCGCCTCCGGGCCGCCCTCGCTCGCCCAACTGGGCAGCATCGCCACGAGAGTTGTGCAGCCGGGGGTGTACGGGTACGTGTCGAGGCTGATGTCGGACCCCGAGGCGAGTGCCTCGTCGAGGAGCGCCAGCAGGTCCGGGGCCTTCCCCTTGTTCACGCCGAAGTTCATGGTGGCGTGGGCGAGATGGAGGGCGCAGTTCGCCGTGCGCGTCAGCTCCACCATCTCCTTGTACGCGTCCAGGGCGCCCGCTCCGTACGAACGGTGATGCGGGCAGTAGTAGCCGTCGTACTCCGCCACCACCCGGCACAGTTCGGTGAGTTCGGCGTCCTTGGCGTACATGCCGGGGGTGTACGTGAGCCCGGACGACAGTCCGACCGCGCCCTCGCGCAGCCCCTCGGCCACCAACTGCCGCATCCTGCCCAGCTCTTGGGGTGTTGCCTCGCGGTCGTCCCAGCCGACGGCCAGCATGCGGACGGTGCCCTGGGGGATGAGGTACGCCGCGTTCACCGCGATGCCCTCGCCGTCGAAGCCGTGGTCCAGGCGGTCCAGATACTCGCCCACGGAACGCCAGGTGAAGTCGATGTCCTCGCCGTGGCCGTTCCAGCCGGTGATCGCGCGGCGCACCTCGGCGAGCGTACGGTCGTCGACCGGCGCGTACGACAGCCCGTCCTGTCCGATGACTTCGAGGGTCACCCCTTGCGCGGCCTTCGCACTGTGGTCCGGGTCCCTCAGCAGGGCGAGGTCGCTGTGGGCGTGCATGTCGATGAAGCCGGGGGAGAGGACGAGGCCTTCGGCGTCGAGGACGCGGGTGGCGGTGGGCCGCAGACAGCCGGCCGCCGCGGCCTCCTTGACGATCGCGGTGATCCTGCCGTCCGCGACGGCCACATCGGCGCGGTAGGAGGGCTCACCGCTGCCGTCGACGACTTCCGCGTCGCGGATGACGAGGTCCATGCCGGGCTCCCAGGAGGTCTCAGAAGTAGGTGCGGATGTAGTCCACGACCGTGCCGTCCGCCTCCACGAGCGGAATCAGCGGCCACTTGTCGAAGGACGTGCACGGGTGGGAGAGGCCCAGTCCGAGCCAGTCGCCGACTCGCAGGTCCGCCTCCGGGGCCGTACGGAGCCAGCCGTGCTGGTCGGAGAGGCCGGTGACCGTGATTCCGGTTGCCGGGCGCTCCTCGGCGCCGGAGCGGACCACCTGGGCGAAGGGGAGGTCCAGGTCGTACGCCGCGTCCCGCTTGCCCGCGTTGACGAAGGCCTGCTCGGGGGAGGGGCGGGAGACGACCTGGGTCCAGAGGCGGAAGGCGGGGTGGAGGGCGCCCTCCTCGGGGACGCGGTTGAAGGGGGTGATCCGGCGGTAGTGGCCGTCGTCGTGCGAGACGTATGCGCCGGAGCGCAGCAACTTCAGTACGGGCAGGGAGAGTTCGGGGATCCCGTCGAAGACGTCGGCCACCGCGTCGAACCAGGCGCTGCCGCCCGCGCTGACCACGATCTCCTCCAGGTCCGCTCCGGCGAAGCGGCCCGCCTTGTCGAAGTCGGCGGCCAGGGCCACCAGACGCCGCAGCCATGCGTGCACGCGCTCCGGGTTCGCGTCCGGCACCTCGCCCTCGTAGCCCGCCACGCCCACCAGGCGCAGGGTGTCCGCCGCGGCCACCGCGTCCGCGACGGCCGCGCACTCCGCCTCCGTACGTATGCCGGTGCGGGCGCCGTCGCCCGCGGCCAGCTCGACGACGACGTCCACGGGGCGTGTGGGTCCGCTCCGGGATGCGCGCAGCGCGGCGTCCATCAGCTCGACGCCGCGCACGGAGTCGACGTAACAGATGAGCCGGAAGGACGGGTCGGCTGCGAGCTCGGACGCCACCCACTTCAGGGCAGCCGGGTCCACCAGCTCGTTGGCCAGGAAGACGCGTTGGATGCCGAAGGCGCGGGCCACCCGCACTTGGTGCGGTACAGCAAGCGTGATGCCCCACGCTCCGTACTCGATCTGGCGGTGGAAGAGCTGGGGCGCCATCGAGGTCTTGCCGTGCGGGGCGAAGGCGAGGCCGTGGCGGGTCGCGTACGTCTCCATGAGCTGGAGGTTGTGCTCCAGGCGCTCGGCGGAGAGGGCGAGGACGGGGGTGGTGAAGCCGTCGGTGAAGAGGTTGCGGCGCTGGGCGGTCAGCTCGCCGACCGTCAGGCCCTCGGCGTCGGGAGGGAGGCCCTTGAAGCGGTGGTCCACGCGTTCCTCCGCGAGCGCGGCGAGACCTTGTGCGCCTTCTGCGGCGGTGTCGCGGGGGGTGTCGGCGGCCATGGAGCCTCCCTGTTCCTCAGGTATTGCATTATGTGCAACGCTCATTGCGTATAGCGCTCCCTGCTGTCTAGCATCTCGGCCAACGCCGGGTCAACGGAGCCGCTGCGACCCGCGAACCCACGAGGAGCCTCCGCCATCGTCACCCCTACCGGACCCGCTCGCACCGAAGCTGCCGTGGACGTCGTCACGCTCGGCGAGTCCATGGTCACGTTCCTGCCCTCCCGGCCGGGGCGTCTCGCCGACGTACCGTCCTTCGACCGGGGCATCGGCGGCGCGGAGTCCAACGTGGCGTGCGGGCTGGCCGCCGCCGGGCACTCCGTGAAATGGGTCAGCCGGGTCGGCGACGACGGCTTCGGCGACCACCTGGTGGAGACGATCGCGTCGTACGGCGTCGACACCTCCGCCGTACGACGCGATCCGGCGCGCCCCACCGGCATCTACTTCCGCACGGCGGGGGACCGGGCCACCGACGCCCACGAGGTTGCCTACTACCGGACGGGTTCCGCTGCCTCCGCGATGGCGACGGACATGGTGGACCTGGACGCACTCCGCTCGGGCCGCGTTCTCCACCTCTCCGGGATCACGGCCGCCCTGTCCGACGACTGCCTCGGCCTCCTGCGCGAGCTGACCGCGCGCCGGCCGGGACGCCCGCTCGTCTCCTTCGACGTCAACCACCGGCCGGGCCTGTGGCGCGACACGGAGGGGCCGCGCGTCCTGCTGGATCTGGCGCGCGGCGCCGACATCGTGTTCGTCGGGGACGACGAGGCACGGGACGCGTGGGGACTGCACGGTGCCGCGGCCGTCCGGGAGGCGCTGCCCGAACCGGACCTGCTGGTCGTCAAGCATGGCGAGAGAGGAGCGACCGTCTTCGACAAGAGCACCGGCGGCGTGGGCGAGGACGCCACGGGCACCGCCACCTTCGTAGGGGCCCTCCGCGTCGACGTCGTCGCCCACGTCGGCGCCGGGGACGCCTTCGCCGCGGGCTTCCTGTCCGCGACCCTCCGCGGGCTCCCCGTGCGGGACCGCATCCGGCACGGGCATCTCATGGCCGCCGCCGTGCTCACCGTGCCCGGAGATCTCGGGGAGCCGCCCGCCCGCGAGCACGCCGACCGGCTGGTCGCACTGGACGACGGCGCGTGGGGGACACTTCGACTCGGCCCCGGGTGGACGCGGGCCAAGGAGGAGGTACGTACCCCATGAGCCAGACCGTCGACCGTGCCCTGAGCATCCTGCCGCTCCTCGCCGAGGGCCCCGCCGACCTCGGCCAGGTCGCCGAACGGCTCGGCGTCCACAAGTCCACCGCGCTCCGGCTCCTGCGCACCCTCCACGAGCACGGCCTCGTCTACCGCCAGTCCGACCAGCGCTACCGCCTCGGCGCCCGCCTCTTCGCCCTCGCCCAGGAAGCCGTCGAGAACCTGGACATCCGGGAGATCGCCCACCCCCACCTCGTACGCCTCAACGAGCAGTGCGGTCACACGGTCCACCTCGCCGTGCACGAGGAGGGCGAGGTCCTCTACATCGACAAGGTCGAGAGCCGCTACCCGGTGCGCATGTACTCCCGTATCGGCAAACCCGTCGCCATCACCGTCGCCGCCGTCGCCAAACTCCTCCTCGCCGACCTGCCCGAGCCCGAGCGCCGCGCCCTCGCGGAGAAGCTCGACTACCCCATGTACACCGCCCGTTCGATCCCCAACGCCCCCGCTTTCCTGAAGGAGTTGGCGACCGTACGCGAACAGGGCTGGGCCACCGACCTCGGCGGCCACGAGGAGTCCATCAACTGCGTGGGCGCCCCGATCCGCGGCACCGACGGCCGCGTCGTCGCCGCCATGTCGGTCTCCGCGCCGAACGTCGTCGTCACCGCCGACGAACTCCTTACGCTGCTCCCGCTGGTGCGCCGTACGGCGGACGCCATCAGCCGCGAGTACTCAGGCACAGGCAACACCCCAGTCAAGGAAGGAAGTTCATGACCGAGAAGACCGAGAAGGTCGCGCTCACCCCCAAGACCCACACCACCCCGCCCGCGAAGTTCTCGCATGGAGTCAAGAAGGGCAACATCCTCCAGGTCGCCGGCCAGGTCGGCTTCCTGCCCGCCGTGGAGGGACAGCCGCCGACGCCCGCCGGGCCCACCCTGCGCGAGCAGACCCTCCAGACCCTCGCCAACGTCAAGTCGGTCCTCGAAGAGGGCGGCGCCACCTGGGACGACGTGATGATGGTCCGCGTCTACCTTACGGACGTCGACCACTTCGCCGAGATGAACGGCATCTACAACGAGTACTTCGAGGAGCAGAACCTCACCGCTCCGCCCGCCGCCCGCACGACCGTCTACGTCGGCCTGCCCGCGGGCCTACTCATCGAGATCGACGCGCTGGCCGTACTGGGCTGACGTCGCCGGTCCGGGGCTGATGCCGCCGATACGCAGCTGATGCCGCCGGTACGTGGCCGACGCCCCCCTTCAACTCCCGCACCCCGTACCCCATCACGGTGCGGCGCCCTCCCCCAAGCTCTCCATCCCGGGCCGCCGCACCGCGATCCCCCCTGCCCGGCTGTGCCCTCTGGGGGGAATCCCCCAGACCCCCTTGCGATGCACTTAAGAGGCCCCCTCCATGTCATCCCCCCTCATAGCCACACCCCTCGCCGCGGAGACCCCGGAGCCCCCACCCCACACCGGCGGCCTGCTCACGCTCATCGACGGAACCGCCGGACTGCTGACCATCGCGGCGCTCGGCATCGTGCTTCTGCTCGTCCTGATCATCAAGGTCAGACTCCAGCCGTTCGTCGCCCTGCTCGCCGTATCGATAGCCGTCGGCCTCGCGGCCGGCCTCTCCGTCACCGAACTCTTCGGCACCGTCCAGCGGTCCGACGCCGTCTCGCTCATCGAAGACGGGATGGGCGGGACACTCGGCCATGTCGCGATCATCATCGGCCTGGGCACCATGCTCGGTGCCGTGCTCGAAGTCTCCGGCGGAGCCGAGGTGCTCGCCTCCCGGCTGCTGGGCCTCTTCGGCGAGAAGCGCGCCCCGCTCGCCATGGGCCTGACCGGCCTGATCTTCGGCATCCCGGTCTTCTTCGACGTCGGCATCTTCGTGCTCGCGCCGATCGTGTACGCGGCGGCCAAGCGCGGCGGCAAGTCGATCGTGCTCTACGCGATGCCGCTGCTCGCCGGCCTGTCCATGACCCATGCCTTTCTGCCGCCGCACCCCGGCCCCGTAGCTGCCGCCGGACTGCTGAAGGTCGACCTCGGCTGGGTCATCCTGATGGGCGTCGTCTGCGGCATACCCGCCGTGCTCGCCGCCTGGGTCTGGTCCGCGTGGATCGGCAAGCGGCTCTTCGTCCCCGTACCGCAGGACATGGTCGAGGCCGCCGACGAGGCGAAGGCGGCACTCGCCGAGGAGCAGCGCAAGGACGGCGTGACGCCGCCGGAGAAGCCGGTTCCGCTGGGCATCGTGTTCGCGATCATCGGCACCCCGCTGCTTCTGATCCTTCTGGCAACGTTCTCCTCCATCGCCTTCGACCCCTCCACGGGCCGCAGCGTGATCGAGTTCTTCGGCCACCCCTTCGTCGCGCTCACCATCGCGCTGCTGCTCGCGTACTACCTGCTCGGCATCCGCCGCGGCTGGTCCCGCAAATCCCTGGAGACCGTGTCGAGCGCCTCCCTCAAGCCGGTCGGCAACATCCTGCTGGTGGTCGGCGCGGGCGGTGTCTTCGGCGCCGTGCTCCAGGGCAGCGGGGTCGCGCAGGCCCTCTCGGACACCTTCAACGACGTGGGCCTGCCGGTGCTCGTGCTCTCGTATCTGATCTCGCTGGTCCTGCGCGTGGCCCAGGGCTCGGCGACGGTCGCGATCGTGACGACGGCGGGCATCGTGGCGCCGCTGCTGTCGGAGGGCGACCACTCCCAGGCCTTCGTCGCCCTGGTCATCATGGCGATCTCGGCGGGTTCGATCTTCGCCTCGCACGTCAACGACGGCGGCTTCTGGATCGTGGCCAAGTACTTCGGCCTCTCCGAACGCGACACCCTCAAGACCTGGACGGTCCTGGAATCGGTGCTCTCTGCCGCCGGGTTCGTGGTGGCGGCGGCGCTGAGCGTGTTCGTATAGCGGCTGTCCGGACGGATTCCGGCCGCGCTCAATCACGAGTGACGCCCCGGCCCCCCACGCCACAGCTTCATCGGCCATACTGCCCACCGTGGAGCAGCGCATAGGACCCAGCATCCAGCCCTTGCAAGGCGCGGCAGCCGACCCGGCGTTCGTCCCCGGCATCACGGGCCCGCGCCCTGCCGATCCCAAGGACCCCAAGGACCCGGCCGAGGAGACCGCGGCCTCGGAGGAGAACGCCTCCGAGGAGTCGGAGACGGCCGCCGAGCAGGCTGCCCACGTCTCCGACGAGGGCGCCTCGGCGGAGTCCGACGAGGCGGACCAGTCGGACGACGCGGACGAGACGGAGGCGTCTGCCGAGGCGGAGGAGGCAGTCGAGTCGGAGCCGGACGACTCGGAGGCGGCCCCCGCCGACGGCCCCGTCTTCGAGGCCTCCGACTACCGCGCGAAGATCACCGCCGACCACCGCGGCGTACGACTGCGCCTGGACGATCATGAGGCCGAGTTCCGCTGGGACGAGATCGGCGCGGTCGAGTCGGAGACCTCGCGCTTCGGCCGCTGGTACACCATCACCGTGCACACCCCCGAACGCCGCTGGTACCCGGTCGAGCTCCGCATCCCGTCCCGCGCCAAGGTCAAGGAGTGGGAGAAGGAGCTGGACGAGGTCCTGGACGCGTACTTCCAGGAATAGCCGCGTACACCAGGAGTGAGGGTGCGCCCCCGAGCCGAGCCGGGGGCGCACCCTCACACACCTCACTCGCCCGTCAGCAGTACTGGTTCTCCTTGCCTATGGACCGGTACATGCAGTCCGCGTTCTCCAGCAGTTGGAGCACCGCGTCCCGGTTGCGGGACGTCTCGCGCTCGATGACCTCGTCGGGCGGGTAGAAACCGCCGCCGCCGGCCGATGACGGATACATCTCGAAGGTGTAGCCGAAGATCTTCTGGTTGCCCCACAGCCAGTCGTCGATCGAGCCGTCCGTGATGTAGAGGTCGCTGGACTGCTCGGCGGTGTAGCCGTTGCTGGCGGCCATCTTCCCGCCGACCGTGGCGAAGGCGTTGCGGTCGTCGGCCGTCATGCCGGTGGTCGTGTCCGCGTTCGTGTAGCCGAAGGGCCACAGCACCAGCTCGCTGTACGTGTGGAAGTCGATGCCCGCCTTGATCTGCTGCGTACCGCCGACGACCCGGCTGCGTACGAAGTCGGCGACGACCTTCACCTCGGGCGCGGACTCGGCGGCCGGACCCCGGTAGGTGTCGGACGACGGCGAACCGGAGGAACCGCCGCAACAGCCCCAGCGATAGGCCCAGTTGCGGTTCATGTCCGTACCGACGTACGAGGAACCGCTGTTGGGCTGCCGGTTCTTGCGCCAGGAACGGTACTGCCCGGTCGCGATGTCGTACTCGCCGCCGTCCGGGTTGAGGTCCGGGAGGATCCAGATCTCGCGGTTGTTGACCATGTTCGTGATGCGCTGGTCGGAGCCGTATCCGGCGCCCAGCTCACGCAGCAGGTAGAGCGCCATCTCCACGGTGAGGTGCTCGCGTGCGTGCTGATGGTGGGTCATCAGTACTTCGGGCTCGGACTCGTCGGTCGCGACGTTGTCGCTGATCTTGATGGCGACGATGTCCCGGCCCTGGTACGACTTCCCGATCACGCGCCTGCTCATGATGTTCGGGTACGCCGAGAGCCGCTGGCTGATCTCCGTGTTCATCTCGGCGTAGTTGTGATAGCGCGAGTCGGCGGAGGGAAAGTCGAGTACGCCCGCGTCCGCGCTGCTGGACCGGTCCGGAGCCGCGCCCAACGGCGAGATCTCGTAACCGAGTTGGCTCAGCTTCTTGGCCTGGGACGCTCGGCCCGAGACGACGACGGTCTCCTCGTCGGCCTCGTCCACCGTCACGCCCGTGCGGGCGATGGCCGTACGGGTGGCCGCGCTGCTGTTGTGCAGATGGATCTCGTACTGGCGGACCTCGTCGTCGGCCTCGGACGCGGCCACCGGTGCCGGTGCGCCACCGGGCGCGCCGGACGCGCTGGTTGTGGCGCTGATGGGCGCCGCGAGGGCGAGCGCGAGGAGGGTGCCGAGGAAGGCCGTGCGCCTGCCTCTTATGCGTAGCCGCATTGAGTCTCCTAGTTTCTCCAGGACTTCCGGGGTCTCCGGAAAGGTGGGGGGTTGGAGCGGGGGGTGGTTCAGTGCGACGTCTGTGCGGGTGTGGCGCTCATCGTGAAGGTATGGCATGACCGGGTCAAGACCAGGCGAAGGTCCATCGCGCCTACATGCATGCCCCCTTGTGCCATCGCCCGCATTGCGCTTTCTTGATCGGCATGGCGGACACCACGGGAAACACCGGCAGGACGGCGGGAAACTCAGGGGAAGCGGCGTCGGGCGAGGGCAACTCCAGTCCCCGTAAATCCAGTTGGAAGTACATCGGCCCCGGCATCGTGGTCGCCGCCACCGGTGTCGGCGCGGGCGACCTCGTCGCGACCCTCATCGCCGGCTCGAACTTCGGCTACACCCTCCTGTGGGCCGCCATCCTCGGCTGCCTCGTCAAGATCTCCCTCGCCGAGGCGGCGGGCCGCTGGCATCTGTCCACCGGCCGCACCCTGTTCGAGGGCTGGGCGAGCCTCGGCCGCTGGACGACCTGGTTCTTCGTCGTCTACGTCGTGATCTGGGGCTTCGTCTACGGCGCCGCGGCCATGTCATCGTCGGGGCTGCCCCTGCAGGCGCTCTTCCCGGACGTCATGGACCTCAAGTGGTGGGCCATCCTCAGCGGTTTGGTCGGCCTCGTCTTCGTCTGGTTCAACAAGTACGCCGTCTTCGAGAAGGTCATGACGGGGCTGGTCGGCGTCATGTTCTTGGTGACGGTGTACTTGGCGATCCGCGTCACCCCGAACCTCGGCGACGCCTTCGCGGGCCTGGTCCCCGTCCTCCCCGACGAGCAGGACTCGATCCTCAACACCCTCGGCCTGATCGGCGGCGTCGGCGGCACCATCACCCTTGCCGCGTACGGCTATTGGGTCAACGCGAAGGGCTGGACGAACACCGGCTGGATGAAGGTGATGCGCCTCGACAACCGCGTCGCGTACGCCACGACCGGCATCTTCGTCATCGCCATGCTCATCGTCGGCGCGGAACTCCTCCACGCCTCGAACGTCGCCATCGCGAGCGGCGACAAGGGCCTCATCCAGCTCGGCGACATCCTGGAGGACGAGTACGGCACGGCGACGTCGAAGTTCTTCCTCATCGGCTTCTTCGCCACGTCGTTCACCTCGCTGATCGGTGTCTGGCACGGCGTCAGCCTGATGTTCGCGGACTTCGTCGAGCGCTACCGGGCGCGCCGCGAGGGGACCGGCGACCAGATGGCCTCGGGCTCCGGCGAGGAAGTGGCGTCCGGCGCCCGCGAGAAGTCCTGGCCCTTCCGCGCGTACCTGCTGTGGCTGACCTTCCCCCCGATGGTGTTGCTGCTCGAGGGCCAGCCCTTCCGCCTGATCATCCTGTACGGCGTCCTCGGCGCGGCCTTCCTCCCCTTCCTCGCCCTCACCCTGGTCTGGCTCCTCAACTCCTCCCGCACGCCCGCGGAATGGCGCAACGGCATGCTCAGCAACGCCATGCTGGTGATCGCGGGCCTGCTCTTCATCGTCCTGTGCGTGAAGCAGGTCTGGGACCAGCCTTGGTCGGAGTTCTTCTGACCCGGCCTGCCCGAGGCTGAGCGCGGCTCGGGCCGTTCACCCGATTCGTCTGACGATGCTCCGGCGTTCACGCTGAGGGTTGTCCCGTAACTGCCCCGGCGGGGGCTGCCCATGGGCAGCTCGGCTGTTTCCCCGGCGCGTTGAGAGACTCGTGTCATGGGATCTTGGGGAACCTTGGGGCCGGCGCTGTTGTCTCTGGCGGGTGTTGTGCTCGGCGCGGGCGGATCGTTGTTCGGCCAGTACTTGGTGTCACGGGCGAGCACCCGGCAGTTGGAGATACAAGAGTCAGCCGCGCACCGTGCGGAGCTGAAGAACGTGATCCTGAAGTTCCTGGGCATTGCGTCGCAGGTGGAGAAGGCAGCGCTCACGCTCCCACACGCCGGCGTCAGCGTAGCCGATCCCGTGATCGACTGACTCGTCGATGACCTGTGGCTCGCGCACGCGGAGATCGACCTTTCGGCCAGAAGCGAGCCCTTGCGGGGTGCTGCCTATCGTTATGCGGCCCGCCTTGCCGAGGCAGCCCGAGGCGAGCTGGCCGACGCGTCCGCGCTGCGCGGGCCGCAGGTGCAGTTCTTCGACGCCGCGTATGACGACATGTGGCCAGGTCAACGACGGGCAGCCGGGGATTCCCTCACGCCTCGGTGAGACGGGACAGGGGGTGAGACGATCTTGCCGTGGCTGGTGTGATCACGGCGTCGAAGCCCTCCTGGATAATCCCGTTCTCCGGGCTGAGTCCGCGCTGCTTCCGCAGGCTGATCACCGCGTTACGCCGCGAGGGCGCGGATCCGGTGCGCAAGGGCCGTCCCTGGAGCCTGGCGCTGGAGGACCGCGTACTAGCTGGTGACCGCTTACTGGCGCACGAACTTGACGCTGCGCCAGCTGGCCTCGCTGTTCGGCATCTCGAAGTCCGCGGCCGACCGCATCATCGACCGTCTAGGGCCGTCGCTCGCACTCCGGCCCCGCAGGCGGTTCCGCAAGGACACGGTGCTCATCGTGGACGGCACCCTCGTCCCTACCCGCGACCACACGATCACCGAACAGTCCAAAAACTACCGGTACTCCACCAACCACCAGGTCGTCATCGATGCCGACACCCGTCTGGTCGTCGTGGTCGGCGAGCTCCTGCCCGGCAACCGCAACGACTGCAAGGCGTGGGAGGAATCCGGCGCGCAAGCCGCCGTGGGCAAGACCCTGACGATGGCCGACGGCGGCTATCCGGGCTCCGGGCTTCTCATGCCTCACAACCGCACCCCGGGCGAGGAGTTGTCCGAGTGGAAGTAGGAGCACAATCGCTCGCACAAACAGGTTCGCGCCCGCAGCGAGCATGTCTTCGCTCGCATGAAGACCTGGAAGATCCTTCGCGACTGCCGTCTCAAAGGCGACGGCGTCCACCACGCCATGCTCGGCATCGCCCGTTTGCACAACCTCGGCCTCGTCGGGTGGCAGGCCAGACACACAGTGACCAAGTCACGTTCAGCCCCACCCAAAGATCAATTGCGGGACAGCCCTTGGGGTGGACTCGCATCTGGAACCGGTGACGCTCTGCGTCATCGCGTCCGGTGGCCGGGCATGCAGAGTCCGCATTACTGTCCGGCGAATCCGGGCAATTCGTACGCGCGTGCTGGGGGTCGCGAGGATGGGTGGCTGTGTGCGAAGTCCGCCCGGGTGTGCGAGGTGCTGCCTAGGTTTGGGGTCGTGAAGCTGGTGGTGCAGGTGAAGCTGTTGCCGTCGCCGGAGCAAGCGGCGGCGCTGGAGGCGACCCTGCGTGCCTGCAACCGGGCCGCCGACCACGTCTCCCGGACCGCCTTCGCAACGGGCATCAAGGACCGCAACGGCCTGCAGAAACTGGTCTACGCGGACATCAAGGCCACGTTCGGGCTGTCGGCCCAGCCCGCGGTGCGGGTGGTGAAGAAGGTCGTGGACGCCTACGGCGCGCTCGCGGCGAGCCTGCAAGCCGGGCGGCCGGGCGGTCCCGGATCGAAGCGGTACCGGAAGGCGGTCGGCTCGCCGGTCGCCTTCCGGCCCGAGGCGGCGCAGCCGTTCGACGACCGGTGCCTGTCCTGGCAGACGGACGCGCGCACGGTGTCGATCTGGACGGTGGACGGGCGGATGCGCGGCATCCGCTACACCGGCTCGCCCGACCAGCTCAAGACGCTGGCCCAGTACCGCAAGGGCGAGTCCGACCTGGTCCAGCGGGCCGGGAAGTGGTTCCTGATCGCGACCTGCGATATTCCCGATCCCGAGGTGCACGAGCCGACCGACTGGATCGGTGTCGACCGCGGCATCGTCAACCTCGCCACCACCAGCGACGGCACCAACTACCAGGGCCGCCGCCTCTCGCGGTATCGCCGCTGGCAAGCCCGTAAGCGGGCCGAGCTGCAGGCCAAGGCCACCCGCTCGGCCAGGCGCCGCCTGGCGGGCCGCGCACGCAAGGAACAGCGTCATGCCACCCATGTGAACCACCGGATCAGCAAGGAGATCGTGTCCGTCGCGCAACGCACCGGTCGCGGGATCGCCGTCGAGCAGCTCGACGGGATCCGGGACCGGGCACGGCTTCGCCGCGACCAGCGGGGCACCTTGTCTTCCTGGCCGTTCCACCAGCTCGGACAGCACCTCGTCTACAAGGCCCGTAAGGCCGGGGTGCCGTTCCTGGAGGTGGATGCGGCCTACACCTCGCAGCGCTGCCCGCGCTGCGGGCACACCGAGCGGGCCAACCGGCCCGACCGGGACCATTTCCGTTGTCGTCGGTGCGGCCTCGCTGGGCCCGCCGACCACGTCGCCGGGGTCAACGTGCGCAACCGCGCGCGCTCGGCGTGGGTGTTCGTCACCACACCCGTCCCCGCGCCCGCCTGAACAGGCCGGATTGTGAGGAGATGCGACCCGTGACCGTCCCGTCGTAGGGGGCAGTCGGGAGCGCGACAAGGTGTGAACGACCGAGTACACAAGCTCGGCCGTTCACGGCCGAGAAGGTGACCCGAGCTGTTGCCACTTCAGGCTCGTGGCGATCTCCCTGAGCTGATCCATCGTGAGCGCGGGCGTCTCGCGGGTCGCTGCGCCGTGCTGCGTACCGGAGTTGAAGGCGCTGATCACCACGCGGCGGCCATCGGTCCTGATGGTGTCGACGGTCCACATGACGACGCCCGCGCCGCCCTTCTCGCCCGTGCCTTGGCTCGTGGCGACTCTCGTGCCGTCGGGCAGAATCTGCGCATCGGCCCCGAAGAGCTGATCCTCGACATCCGACATGTTCTGCTGCACGTTGATCTGCACCAGGCTCTCTCCCTTCCCGTCGTCCACCACGACATACGCGTACTCGGTCTCCTGGCCGCCCTTCGAGACCACGTCGACGTTCTTGGGGAGCAGGGAGGCGAGCGTCTGACTGATCGCGGCACCGTCGGCACCCGGAGGCGTGGTCGGGGTGTTCTCCGGCGCCTGGGCGTTCGGGCCCTGGCCCTTCGAGTCCTCGCCCTTCGGGTTCTCGGGGATGGCGTCGATGGCGGTACGCCAGGCCGGGGCGGTGACCACGTGCTTCAACTGGTCCGTGGACAGAGGCGGGTTGGCCCGGCTGACCGGAGCGTCCTTCTCCGCCGCGGCATTCCATTCGCTCACACTGACGTGGTGGCCCTGAGGGGTGACGAGATCGGCCGTCCACCGCTTCGTGTCCACACGGCGGTCCGGGTACTCGTACCCCTGGAAGAGCGTGAGCGCCGAGCCGTCGGGCAGTCGGCTCGCGGTGCAGCGGTCGTACGGCACCAGGGTCCTGTCCGGGCACTCGGTCCACTGGCGGGCCTGCTCGCTCCCCGGCTCGACCCGGTTCAGGCCCACGGAGACGGCGCCTGGGCCCTTGCCGTCGTCGAACACGACCTGGGCGTACGGCAGCAGCTCCGCGTCCGTACCCCGCCCCTGCTCCTCAGTGAACTCCCCTTTCGGCAGCAGCTTCTTGAGGGTGTGGACCAGCTCGGCACCGGAGACCTTGCCGTCGTCCTCGGCGGGAGCGGTCGGTGTCGACCGGCGATCGGCCACGGACTGCTGCCCGTCGCCCGCACCGCCCCAAGGCACGAGCAGTGTCCCGCTCACCCCCACGAGGGCGACGGCGGCCACGCCTCCCACGACGGCGGCCCGGCGTCGCAGCAGGAGCCTGCGACCGCGTACCGCTCCGACGGCGACGAGGCCACTCCGGTCGGTCTCGAAGGAGTCGCCGGCTTGGCGCATGGCGGTGCCGAGCCGGTCCTCGAAAAGGTCGGTGTCGACGTCGTGGCTCTCGTGATCTTCAACGGGCATGGCAAACCACCGTCTCTGCAAGGTCGCTGGAAGTCGTCGGAATGGGAACGCACTGGTTCCCGGTGGGCCCGTTCAGTGGGCCGCGTACTCGCTGAGGCCGTCGCCGAGGAGTACCCGCAGCCGGTCGAGTGCCCGCACGCAGCGCGTGCGTACGGCGGCCGAGCTGACGTTCATCGCGTCGGCGGTCTCCTCGATGCTGCGGTCCTCCCAGTACCGCAGGACGACGACGGCCCGGTCCTTGGCGGACAGGTGCCCCAGCGCCTCCACGAGGGTCAGCCGCAACGGCGTGTCGTCGGCGGCGCTGTGCGGATCGGCCAGGTCGGGAAGGACGTCGGTGGCCCGCTCGGTACTGCTGCGCCGCCGCTGGTGGGCGAGGAACGTACGGGTGAGGACGGTCTGCGCGTACCCCGCGGGATTCCCCACACGCGACACCCGCCGCCAGCTGACGTACAGCCGCCCCAGGGTCTCCTGCACAAGATCCTCGGCGAGATGGGTGTCACCGCCGGTGAGCAGACAGGCCGACCGATACAGATGCCCGGCCCGCGCCGCAGCGAACTCGGCGTAGCCGTCCGCGAGCCCCTGTCTCATCCTTGAGTCCCCCGTGATCCTCGGCGATCCCCCGTACCGTCCTCACCTCATTGATGCGGTGGCCCCCAGGAAATGTTTCACCGATTCCGGAAAGGACGTGGAGCAAGCTGTCAGAGCAGGTGGTCCGCCCTGCCCGTTTGATGCCACGGATGAGGGTACGGAGCGCTTCGCGGTCTGATGCCGGAAGCGGGCGGCCCACGCGGGCCGCGTCAGCGTGCTTTCATCCGCAGGTGGATTGCCTCCGCCTCGCGCTTCAGGGAAAGGGCCGCGGTGTTCCCGTGCGTCTGCTGTACCGCCCTGGCGAGCTGGTGCAGCGCCTGAACCCGGCCCATGCGATGCCCGGTGGCACGGTGAACTTCCACTGCGCGCCGGGCGTGTTCGGCGGCCTGGGACGGCGCACCGCCGACGAGAGCGATACCGGCGAGGATGGTGAGGGCTTGACCTTCAAGGAGGCGGTATCCGGTGCGGCGGCTCGTGTGGAGAGCGCGGTGGGCCAGTTCCGCGGCCGGTGTTCCACGGCCGATGCGGTGGTGAGTGTCCGCCAGTCCGACGAGGCTCTCGACCGCTGCGTGGCAGTGGTCCTGACCGGTTTCCCGCAGGATCCGCAGCGCCTGCTCGTAGTGGCTGAGAGCCCTTTCGTGATCGACGAGCATCAGATGGGCGCTCGCCAAGGCGTTCAGGGCATCCACCTCATGCCGCGTGTGGTCGTTCTCCCGGGCGAGAGCGAGCGCTGTCCGCGCGGTGTCGAGGGACTGACGAGGGCGGTCCAGGTCACGCTGGAGCCGGGCCAGGATGTACAACGTGTAGCTCTCGGTGTCCCGGTCGCCGAGTTCCCGGTGCAGGTGCAGAGCCCGTAGCAGGACGGGCTCCGCCTCAGCGAGGCGTCCTTGCAGGCAGATCGCCTCGGCGAGATTGGCCAGGTCGATGGCCGCGTTCACGGCGGAGCCGATCCTCTCGTCGAGGGCGAGGGCCTGTCGGTGGTACTCCGCGGAGCGGTCCAGCTGTCCGAGTTCCCGGCACAGGATGCCGAGGTTCCCCAGGATGGCGGCCTGTCCGGCGACCCGGCCGGTCTCGACGTTGATCACCAGGGCTCGGGTGAGGTGATCGGTCGCCTGGCGGGGACGGCCCTGTTCCCAGTGCACGCCGGCGAGGTTGCTGAGAACGGCTGCCTGCCCGTCCCGCCATCCCACGCTCTGGGTGCAGGCCAGCGCACCTGTGTAGTGCTCCAGCGCACTGCCGAACCGGCCCTGTCGCATACAGGCGTCCCCGAGACTGAGCCGGGCCGCGCCCTCGGCCCATGCATTGCCGTCGGCCCGTGCGGCAGCCAGGCCGGCCTGTGCCACCGCCAGCCAGTCGGAAGCGTGGGAGCCGAGCCAGAAGAAGCCGCGCAGCCTGTCGGCGAGCAGCCACGCGGTCTTCCGGGAGCCATGCCGGGCGGCGTCCTCGATGACCGAACGCATGTTGGGCTGTTCGGCGTTGAGCCAGCCCAGAGCCGCGGACTCGTCTTTCAGCACGGTGGCGACCTGCTGCGGTACGGACTCGGTGCTGCCCACCGCACCTACGGCATCGGCCGGCAGGCGCAGTTTGTCCCGATAAAGCAACTGTGAGGCGGCGGTCACCGTGGCGAGGTAGTACCTGTGAAGGCGGCTCGTCGCTTCGGCGCGGTCGGCCGGGCTCTCCTCCTCGGCACATTCGGTGCCGTACAGGCGCACCAGGTCGTGGAACGAGTACCGGCCGGGCGACTGCTGGTGCACGAGGCTCGCCGCTGTCAGCCGGGCCAGCACCTCGTGGGCCTGCTGCGGCGTTAAGTCCGCGAGGGCGGCGGCCGCGTCGACGGTCACGTCCGGGGTGGGGGCGGACGCGGTCAGCCGGAACATCCGCCGGGCCTCCGGCGGCAGAGCACGGTACGAGTGGTCGAAGGCCGTACGTACGGCGAACTGTGCGTCGCCGTCCACAGCCAGCGATTCGAGCCGGTCGGTGTCTTTCAGCTCGGCCGCGTACCGAGCCAGACCGAGGTTGTCCCTGCCCGCCACATCAGAGGCCGCGATCCGCAGAGCGAGGGGCAGTCTGCCGCACCACTCGACAAGCCACGCCGCGACCTCCGCGTCGGACCGGGCACGCTCCTCGCCCAGCATCTGGGCCAGCAGGTCGTGGGCCTCAGCGTCGGTCAGCACATCCAGGACGAGCGACCGGGCGCCGTCACGCGCCACCAGACCGCTCAACCGATCGCGGCTGGTGACCACCGCCAGGCAGCCGGGGGCCGCGGGCCGCAGCGGCCGTACCTGGTCCGCACTGGCCGCGTTGTCCAGGAGGACCAGCATGCGCTTGCCGGCCAGCAGGGAGCGGTACAGCGCCGCGGCCTCCTCCTGCTCGGCCGGCACCTGTTCCGTCGGCACGCCCAGTGCGCGCAGGAACCGGCCCAGGACGTCGACCGGTCGCAACGGTGCGGTGGGCCCGAAGCCGCTGAGGTCGACGTACAACTGCCCGTCCGGAAACCGGTCGCGCATCCGATGGGCCCAGTGCACGGCCAGGGCCGTCTTGCCCACACCGGCCGTACCGGACATCACCGTGATCACGCCCGTGGCCCCCGCTGCCTCGTCGTCCTGTGGGGGAAGCAGCGCATCGAGCTGTTTGAGATGGCTCTCCCGGCCGACGAACCCCAGGACTCCGGCGGGGAGTTGCCGTGGGACGGCCTGGGCCGGAACCGTGCCGGTGTCCGTCTGCCCGCCGGTGTCCGGCGGCGCACCGGCGACGACCGGCGTCGCGGGGTGTTCCGGTGTCCGGGGCCCGTCGGTGTCTCCTGTCGGCCGGGTGCCTGCGGCCGGCCGGGTGTCTCCTGTCGGCAGGGTGTCTCCGGTCGGCCGATGCGGGGTGGCGTGATGGCCGCGCAGTACTTCCTGGTGGACCTGCTGTGCCTCGGGCCCGGGGTCGGTGCCGAGTTCCTCGGCCAGCCGCTCCCGCAATCCGGCGTAGCAGGCCAGCGCCTCCGAACCGCGGCCGACCGCCTGCAGAGCCCGCATCAGCGCGGTCACCAGGGGCTCGACCAGCGGGTGCTCGGCCACCAGATCGGGCAGCCGGTCGAGCACCAGGCCCGGGCTGCCCGACCGGGTCGTCGCGTTCGCCCAGTCCACGAAAGTGTCGATGCGCCGCTGCGTCCAGCTCTCCCGGGTGCGCGCCGCCCACGGGCCGGGGACTCCCGCCAGTGGTTCGCCACGCCACAGCCCGAGAGCTTGGAACAGCAGCGCGGCTCGCGCCACGTCGGCGAGGGCGGGGTCGCGCGCCTGCTCGGACAACTGCCGGTAGTGGTGCAGGTCGACTCGGTCCGGCGCGACCTGCAGCAGATAGCCACCAGCCAGGCGCAGCAACTGCGGCGGCGTGCCGTCGTCCTCCTCGCCGGGGTCCACAGTGGTGGCCGCATCGGCCAGGACACGGCGAAGACGGCTGACGTGCGAGTAGAGCGAGGCGCGGGCCTCCGTCGGCGGATCCTCGCCCCAGACCCGGTGGATCAGCGTCTCGGCGGAAACCGAGCGGTCGGCCTCAGCCGCGAGGACGGCGAAGAAGGCGCGCCGCAAAGGTGGCCCGAGCTGCACCGCCTGGCCTGCCACCCGCAGTTCCACCGGGCCCAGCAGCCGTAACTCCACCATGGCATCTGTCCGTTCACCGCCCGCCGATATCGAGCAAGGTCATCACAGCAGGTCCATACAACCGCGACAAGATATCGACAAGGTTTTCACACAGGGCCTCCGTCCACGATGTCTTACGTGCGAAGCGCGCAGGCGCTCGAAGGGCCCGCGAAGCCGTGTGCCGGCAAGCCGTGAGACCAGGAAAAACGACCACCACGGCGAAGGCCCCGCAGCACGCACATAACTCAGAAGGGGGAAACCAATGTCTGTACGCCCGATGTCGACATCCCGGAGAAAGGCCCTCGGCGTCTCCGGACTGGCAGTGGCCGCGACGCTCATGGGGGCGGCGGTCGCGCCGGCTCCGGCCGCCGCCGACGACGGCGACCGCACCAAGACCGTCGCCTGCGAGTCGTTGCACGTGGACGACAGGAACGGAAATGTCCACGCCAAGACGCGAAACTGCACGGTGACCTGGGGAAAGAACATCATCGACGGCGCCTATTGGCAGACGGTGAAGTTCCAGTTGCTCGATGCCAGGTCGGACGGAGTGTGCGGCTACGCGAATGTCATCGCGTCCGACACCGGGAACAGCAAGCGGGTCAAGGAGTGCAACGGCGTCTGGACGACGAGGACCGCGAGCTTCAGCGGCCGGAGCTCGAACATCTTCATCAGGGTCGCTTACGGCGACAATTCCGTGTACGGCAACATCAGCACGAATGTCCCGCGTCCGTCCGGATTCTGAGGGATCGTACGCCCGGGCGGTGCCGCTGCCGTCCTGACGACCTCGCCGGTCATCGCGGCTCCGTCGTCGAGTGCCGCCGGTGGGGGCTGGGGGAGGGGGTCGGCGCGGGGGGCCGACCCCCCGCGCCGCTGAGTGGCCTGCGCCCCGCCGCGCGGCTGCGATCGTGCAGGCCGTCGTCGTGGTGGCACGCGTATGCAGGCCGTGCTGACACCGGGCTCCGGTACAGGAGGGTGCGTCCCGTTACGGCAGCCCGTGCACGTGCGGCCCCACCGCCTCGGACCACGCGTTGCCCGCCGCCGCGTCCCAGTTCGTCGACCACGTCATCGCGCCACGCAGGTCGGGATACGTCCTCGGTGGCTTGAAGGAGCCGCATCCGGTGCCCTTGGTCAGGCAGTCCAGGGCGTTGTTCACCACGGACGGTGGGACGTGGCCGCTGCCCGCGCCGCTCGGGGAGGCCGGGAGGCCGAGGCCCACCTGGGACGGGGACAGGCCGCCCTCCAGTTGGATGCAGGCCAGCGCCGTCAGGAAGTCCACGGAGCCCTGGCTGTAGACCTTGCCGTCGCAGCCCAGCATGGAACCGCTGTTGTAGTACTGCATGTTGACGACGGTGAGGATGTCCTTGATGTTCAGGGCCGTCTGGAAGTAGCCGTTCGACGTCGACTGCATGTCGATCGTCTGCGGCGCCATTGTGATGACCAGCGACGCGCCCGCCTTCGAGGACAGGGAGCGGAGCGCCTGCGTCATGTACGTCGCGTTCAGGCCGTTCTCCAGGTCGATGTCGACGCCGTCGAAGCCGTACTCCTGCATCAGCGAGTGGACCGAGTTCGCGAAGTTCGTCGCCGACGCGGAGTCGTTGACCGACACCGTGCCGCGTTCGCCGCCGACCGAGACGATCACCTTCTTGCCCGCGGCCTGCTTGGCCTTGATGTCCGCCTTGAACTGGTCGACCGTGTAGCCGCCGAGCCCGGTCGAGTCGAGGTTGAAGGTCACCGCGCCCGGCGTTCCCGTCGCGTCCGCGAAGGCGACCGCGATGATGTCGTACTGGGACTGGACGTCGGAGATCTTCTGGACCGTCGCGCCGTTGTTGAAGTTCTGCCAGTAGCCGGTCACGGCGTGCTTGGGCAGGGCTGCTGCGTCTTGCTCCGCCGCCGGCGCCTGGCCGGCCAGGGCGGCGAAGGTGAGCGCGGACCCAGTCAGGACGGCGGCCAGGGCTCGCGCCCACCGCCGTCGTCTGGATCCGGTGGATCCGGGCATGCCTGGTACGCGGTTCATTTCGGCCTCCGGTGGGGGGAGTTGAGTGGGGGAACGGTGGCCACCGCTGGCCGTACAAGCTGGTCCAGACCAATAGAGTTGTCAAGACCCCTCGCTCGATCCTCTGGTTCGACCGAAGCCGCCATACGCCTTGCCTCTGTACGGCCTTGCCTCTGTACGCACCAACCCCCAACTCCGCACGCAGTCGCGGCTCTCCCTTGAAGTCGCCAGGGCCACAGGGCAGTTAGACTTCCGCCCATGACGTACTTCTTCCACCTCCGCTAGGCACCGTCGGCGAAGCGAGGATCCCCCCGTCGCCGACGAGGCGGGGCAGCGGAGCGCTGCCCCGAGTGCTGACGTGGAAGAAGAACAACAACACCATGCACACGCCCCTCGTGGCGCGCTGCCTCCGCGGCCTGGAGGCCGTGGTCGCCGCCGAGGTTCACGGGTCCGGGCTCGGCGCCGTCACCGATCTACGCCACCGCGAAGTCCATTTCCGCTCGCACCGGCCCACGCCGCCGCTGCGCACCGCGGACGACGTGTTCCTGCTCGCCGCCCAGCGCCCCGACATCGGAACAACGCGACAGCGCCTGCATGAACTCACCGAACTCGCCCATCTCGCCGACGCCCACCACCTCCTGTCCCTCCGCCACAGCGCGACGGCGTCAGCGCGGGGGATCACCGGCATCGACGTCTCAGCCTCCTACCTCGGCAGGCGCACGTTCACCCGGTACGACGCCGAGGACGTCGTCGGCCAGGCGCTGGCGCGGCGGCTCGGCGTCCCCTACCACTCCCGGCGCGCGGGGACCGCGCCCCCGCCGGGCTGTTGTGGCTGGCGGCTGACCCTGGACGGCACGCGGGCCACGCTCATGCTGCGGGTCGACGACCGACCGCTGCACCGCCGCGCGTACAAGCAGCGCACCATCCCGGGCACCCTGCACCCGCCGCTTGCCGCCGCCATGGCCGTGCTGGCCGACATCCGCCCCGACCACGCGGTCCTCGACCCGTGCTGCGGCGCCGGCACCCTGCTGATCGAGGCGGCACTCGCCCAACCCGACGCCCGCTTCCATGGCTTCGACCTGTCCGCGGACGCGGTCACCGCGGCCCGCGCCAACGCCGGTGAGTTGCCCGTCGCTATCCGCCGTTCCGACGCCGGCCGCCTCCCCCTCCCCGACGACTCAGTCGACCGCGTCCTGTGCAACCCGCCCTGGGGCACCCAGGTCCACGCCCGAGGCCTGCTCGCCACCGCCCCCTCCCGCTGGTGGACGGAACTGCGCCGTGTCCTCACCCCCGAGGGCACAGCCGTACTCCTCCTCCCCGACCGCGAGGACCTGACCACCGCCATCCGGCACCACTTCACCCCCGTACACATGCAGCGCCTCCGCCTGTCCGGGACCCAGCCCTTCCTCGTGCACCTGGCGCTGACGGCTGCAGGCCGAAGCCGCGCTTCCCGGCAACTGCTCGAAGGGGAAGGCCCCGTGCGCTCCGGGCCCGGCCCTGGCGCCGGTCGGGGCGGCGGCGAACACCGCAGGCTCCAGCGGCAGCACCCGCGGACCTCCTCGAACCGCCACTGACGCCATGCTCGGACTCGTCTCGCGGACGCGGGCCGTGATGGGAAGGTTGGGGACGCTCGCGACCCCAGTAGTGCCTGGTTGCAGCCAGCGGGTCTGCCCCAAACCTTCTAATCGCTACACGGGGCAGCCGGAAGCCGGTGGCGGCCCGCGCATGCGGGCCGCCACCGGGCTCTTGTCAGACGCGGCGGCGGGCAACGGCCGCAGGAATCGAGGTCGCGGCTGGCGGGTCCTCAGCGCTCGAGAGGATGCAAGCAGAGGGTGGTCGCTTGATCCTCGCTGTACTCCAGGCCGGCGAGCAGGTCCCCGGCGGGGCACCCCGCCTCCGGCGGTTCTGTGACACGGAATTGCGCGTCGGACGAGCCGCAGGACACGGTCTTCAGGTCCTGGTCGCTCCAGGAGCCGTCGTTGCGGGCCGCGTCCCACTCGTAGCGCCAGGTGTCCGGCTTGCGGGACAGGCGGGTCTTCTGTCGCAACACGATGCGGCCCAGCGCGTCGTGTTCGTAGCGGACGTTGCCGGCGCGGGTGATGCGGGTGCCCTCGTACGTGCGCGGGCCCGTCGCCTCCTGGCTCGGGTGGTCCGACGGCCAGGCGACGGACGTCTGGTTGCCCGCCTCGTCGTACGCGTACGTTCCGTCCAGCCCGCCGCGTGGACCGCCGTCACCCGGCCCGTCGCGTCCAGGTCAAAGCGACGCGAGCCGGCCAGTCGGTCGTCTACGCCGACGAGGTTGCCGTCCGGGCGATACGTGTACGCCCGGTGCTGCACCGACCGGCCCCCGGCACCGGTCACCGATTGCTCAGTCAGGCGGCCCAGCGGATCGAAGGTGTGTTCCAGGGTGACCGTCTCGCCGATCCGGCGGGACAGCTCGCGGCCCGCCGCGTTGTACGTGAAGTCGATGCTCCGGCCTGCGGCCACCATCCCGGTGCGGCGCCCGGTCGCGTCGTACGACCACGTCGTCGTCGGGCCAGTCGGCGTCGTACGGCCTGTCCTGCGCCCCAACTCGTCGTACGTATATGTCAGTTTGCGGCCGTCGACCGTCTCCGATCACACCCGCCCGAAGCGGTCCCGCAGCAGCGTCAGCGTGGCGTCCGGGCCCATCGCCTGGGCGAGTTGGTCCGTCATGTCGTACGCGTACGTCGTGACGGAACCGGCCGCCTCCTTGCGCAGTACCTGGCCGAGCTCGTTGCGCTCGAAGGCCACCGTCTGGTCGAGGGCGTTCGTGCGGGAGGTGAGACGGCCCGCCGCGTCATGCGAGTGCGTGAGCGTGCGGTCGTCGAAGTCCGTCTCGGCAACCAGGCGGCCCGCCGGGTCGTACGCGTAATCCCACGTCAGGCCCTGCGGGTTGGTCACCCGCGTCAGCCGCAGAGCCGTGTCGTGGGCGAATTCGCAGCGCACACCGTCCGGGCCTGTGCGCGCCGACAACAGGTCGAAGTGCGTGTACTCGTAGCGGGAGACCCCGCCCATCGCGTCCGTGTGGCTGGTGCAGTTCCCCTCGCCGTCGTACGTCCACGACTCGGAAGTCCCATCGGCAGCCGTACGGCGGGTCAGGTGGCCCTCGACCGTCCACTCCAGGCGGGTTGTCGCGCCCGTCGGCCCCGTGATCGCGACCGGCCTGCCGAACGCGTTCCGCTCGTATCGCGTGACAGCGGATCCGTGATCTCGACCGGTAACCCGGCCCGGTCGCACCGCACCGCCGTCGTCTGCCCGAGCGGATCCGTCACGGCGGTGAGGCGGCCGGCCTCGTCATACGTGAAGTGCGTGGTCCGGCCCGTCGGGGCCGTCACCGACGTCCTGTTGCCACGGTCGTCGTACGTCTGGCGCATGACGGTGCCGTCCGGGTTCACCACCCGTACCGGCAGCCCGAGTTCGTTGTACTCGGCCCTCGCCTCGCGGCCACGCACCGGTGGAAACAGGGCCCCCTCGCCCTCACTGCCGACATCCAGCGCCACCCCGCACGGCACCGGCATCGCGGGAATCGCCGCATCCAGCAACCGGGCGCCCAGGACACGCTCATACGCCCACTCCCGTGCTCCTTCACCCCGTGCGATGGCGAATCGGGCAAGCGTCGCTTCGTCCGAGAAGGCGTAGATCCACCGGATGCCGCCGAACTCCGCGGTCAGCGGGGAGCCGTCCGCCCCGAGCGGCAACAGCACGGCCGTACGCCGGAACTCGCCGAGGAGGGCGGCGACTTCGCGCCGACGGAGGCGTGCCTGCTCCGAGTGGCGAGCAGCGCCCGTACCAGGTGATGAGCCCTGCTCCACCGAGGGGAGGGCGGGGGAGGCGGCGGGCTCGACGGCTCCCGCGCCGGAGCGTCGCCCGCGGTCGTGTTCGCGTCGGCGTCCTCTATGTAGTCCCAGATCCGGGACCTACGTATATGTCCTGCCGCCGAGCTGTCTCCCCCGTGATCAGACATGAGTGCGATCATGGCATCGGCGCATTACCGATCGCAACGCGGCCGACCGGCAACCAGGGATCTCAACGTGCCCACGATACGGCCGAGTTGAGGCATATGCGTCTCACGCTGTGTCGATCACCCTGCACCTTCGGTGAGTTGATCTCGGAGATTCGGTGTTGATCGGGCCATGCCGTGGATATGGTTCTGCTGCAAGACGACGTCACAGGGGCGATCTGAGGCGGTGGTCGACCACCCCGCCGCAGTGGACGGGGTGGTGTGCAGCGTGCCGACCGCGATAGCAGTCACCAGTTCCGATCTGGTGCTCCCGGTTCACGACAGGCAGACGCCGCCCGCCGCCGTCCAGCCCCTCGACAGTCTCGAGAGCTCCCTCACCGGCATGCACACGCTCATCGAGCAGCATGGCTACGTGATCGCGTTATACCCGGCGTCCGTCTCCACCGACGTCACCCGGCGGCTGCACGCCGTGCGTTCCGTACTCGAGAGCGACCGCATCGCCCTCCTCGGCGTCGATCTGCCGCCGCTCGGCCTCGCCCTCCTCGCCCAGCAGCTCCGCCAGCTCTCCGTCTGCGACTTCAGCCCGGGCGTGCTCGCCTCCTCCGCACGGCTGCTCGCCCACTACATCTATGCCGGCGCCCTGCTCGGCTCCGTCGCCAAGCTCGACCGGATCCCGGTGTCCCTGAAGTCCCACGCCAAGTCGTGGGTGCCGGGCGCCCAGTTCGCCGTACTGGCCAATCCGCGGCCCCAGCTCATACGGCTCGGACAAACGGAAGAGAAGCTGGCCGGGCCCGAGTTCGGCACGCGGATGCTCATCGCGCCCGGGCAGATGACCGGCGACTGGATCACCACGACGCTCGCGCCCGCCTGGCGCGTGCAGGGCGTCGCCACCGTGCCGCTGCCCGCCGAGTCCGCGCGCTGGTGGGGCACGGGGAAGGTCGCCGAGTTCGCCGCGGGACTGCACGACGTGTCCGTGCTCTACCAACTGGTCTCGTCCGTACGGCGCGAGGAGTGCCACTGGTGCGGCCTTGAACTCATCGGCGACCGATGCGGTTTCTGTGCGGCACCTTTGCTCCCGCCGCCGGAGCTTCCGAACACCGCCGTACGGGCAGTTTCTTCTGTACGCGCCTTGCCACGAGGCGCTACGTAAGTCACGTACGTACATGTGAACAGCCAGAGCCACCGCACCACGAACACAACTTGAGCACCAGGCACGACCGCTCGACCCCCGCTGTCCCCGCCCCCGATCGAGGTTCAACGCGTCATGAACTCACGCCAGCGCCGCGGCGTCATCCTGCTGGTCCTCTCGGTCCTGTGCGCCGTGGGCGCCTTCGCCGGAGTGCTCTCGGTGATCCGCGACGTGAACTCGAAGGTCGGCCCAGAGGTCGCGGCGTACCGCCTGAAGAGCGATGTCGCGCCCTACCGGGAGCTGTCCGCCGACCAGTTCGAGAAGGTCTCGATGCCCGAGCGGTGGCTGTCCTCGACCGCCGTCACCGATCTCTCCCAGATCCGCGGCAAGATCGCGGTCACCCGCCTTGAGAAGGGCTCCCTGCTCCAGAGCGACATGATCGTGGACCGGCCCGCGCTGGAGGCGGGCCAGCAGGAGATCGCGATCATGATCGACGCGGCGACCGGTGTGGCGGGGAAGATCAACCCTGGTGCGCGGGTCAACATCTACGCCACCTTCGAAGCCGAGAACGACAACGGCAAGGACCAGTCGAAGGTCATCGTCGAGAACGCCAGGGTCATCGACGTCGGCAAACTCACCGCCCTCGACCCCTCCCAGAACAGCGACGACCGCCGCCGTACCGCGACCGAGGCGGTCCCGATCACCTTCGCCCTCACCACCGCCGACACCCAACGCGTCGCCTACGCCGAGTCGTTCGCGACCCATGTACGCCTCGCCCTGGTCGCCGGCGGCTCCGACACCGTCGTCGCGCCCGGCGACCGCTCGTACACCCTCGACGAGGACAAGTAGGAGGCCGTGATGCGCTCAGCCCTCACGAAGGCGTCCCCGAATGCATCCCCGGATGCATCCCCGAAGGTGTGCCGATGACCATCCGCATCCTGCCCGCAGTCGGCGACATCGACTCGGCCCGCGCCCTCTCCACGCTGCTGAGCCAGCTCCCCGACGCCGAACCTGCCGCGCCGGTCCCGGACACCACGGCGCTCCTGGACACCCTGGCGCGGCTTGCGGCGGAGTCCCTGGACGAGTTGCCCGAGGTCGTCCTCATCCATGAGCGCATAGGCCCGATGCCCGCACTGGATGCCATCCGCGATGTGGTGATGCGGTTCCCGGCGGTCGGGGTCGTGCTCATCACCGCCGACACCAGTACGGGCGTACTGACCGCGGCGATGGACTCCGGCGCCCGCGGCATCATCGGCCTGCCCCTCGGCTACGACGCCCTCGCCGAACGCGTCCAGGCCGCCGCCGCCTGGTCGCTCGGCATGCGGCGCCATCTGGGCAGCGGTACGCCGGAGCTGTACTCGGGGCCCGGCGGCACCGTCGTCACGGTGACCGGGGCGAAGGGCGGTGTGGGCGCGACGGTGACGGCCGTCCAACTGGCGCTCGCGGCACGGGCATCGGGCCGTACGGTCGCGCTGCTCGACTTCGATCTCCAGTCGGGGGACGTGGCCTCGTACCTGGACGTACAGTTCCGCCGCTCGGTCGCCGACCTCGCCGGGATCAGCGACATCAACCCGCGGGTTCTCCAGGACGCCGTCTACACCCACGACACCGGGCTCGGGCTGCTGCTGGCCCCGGCGGAGGGCGAGCGCGGCGAGGAGGTCACCGACCGGGCTGCCCGCCAGGTCCTGCAGGCCCTGCGCTCCCGCTACGAGATCGTGGTCGTCGACTGCGGCGCCCAGATGAACTCGGCGACCGCCGCAGCCGTCGAACTCGCCGACCAGGCCCTCCTCCTCGTCACCCCGGACGTCGTCGCCGTCCGCGCCGCCAAACGCATGGTCCGCCTGTGGGACCGCCTCCAGATCCGCAAGGCCGAGGAGACGCTGACGGTCGTCAACCGCGCCTCACGCGGTACGGAGATCCAGCCGTCCCTCGTCGAACGCGTCACCGGCACGAAGGTGGCCCACGTCGCGGTACCGGCCGCCTTCAAGGAACTCCAGTCCGTCGTCGACGCGGGCCGCATGCAGGACCTGGACGCCCGCTCCACGGTGAAGCAGGCGCTGTGGGCCCTGGCGGGCGAGCTGGGCCTGGTGGCCGCGAAGGAAGGGGGCGGCGGCAAGCGCCGTAAGTCCTCCGGTGACCGAGGCGCCCTGGCGCTGCGCCGCAAGGGCGGCGACCGGGGAGCGGTGACGCTGGAGTTCGCCGGGATGTTCCCCCTGCTGCTGGTCGTGATGACGATCCTGTGGCAGTGCGTGCTGTACGGCTACACGTACTCCCTTGCCGGGAACGCGGCGGATGAGGCGGCGCGGGCGGCTACGGCGGCTGCCGCCTCCGGGGCGGGGGCGGGGGCTGCCTGCCAGGACGCGGGCAAGGAGCACCTGCCCAACGCGTGGCAGGGCGCCGAGATCGGTTGCCAGCAGGAGGGCGACGTCTGGAAGGCCAACGTCAGGGCCGAAGTCCCCCTCTTCTTCCCGGGCTTCGACGCGGGCTGGACGGTCCAGGGCGAGGCGGGCGCCGCGCTGGAGGGGGAGGGCGACGGATGAGCGTACTCCGGAAACTGCGCGGGCGGGCCAGGGGTGACCGTGGCGTCTCCATGCTGGAGTTCGCCGGTTTCCTGCCCGTCCTGCTGCTCGTCGGGATGGCCGCCATTCAGCTGGGCCTCGTCGGATACGCCGCCAACCAAGCCGGATCCGGGGCGCGTGCCGCCGCGCGTGTCGCCTCACAGGGCGAGGCGGGGGAGGCGGCGGGGTACGCCGCGATGAGCGACTGGCTCGACGCGAACGTATCCGCTCCGGGAGGAGGGGGAGACACGACCACCGCCACCGTGACCGTGCAGGTCCCGCTGCTCATCCCGTTCGTGGGGGAGGGCTGGCAAGTGGAGAAGAGCGCCACGATGCCCAACGACGATGACGGCTGAACCCGTATGACGATGACGACTGAGCCATGTGCTGAACGACCGCGCGCCGAACGACCCTCCCACGGAAGGGAGTTGAAGACATGAGCCTCAAGGCCCGTATCGCCGCCCCCGAAGAGGGCGGAGCCGCGCGCGAGGACGGCCACCTCGTCGCCGTCTACCGTGCCAAGCTGCTCGAAGAGATCGACCTGGCCGAGATGTCGAGCCTCGCGGCGGCCGAGCGGCGGGTGCGCCTCGAGCGGGTGCTCGGGCACATCATCAGCCGCGAGGGCCCGGTCCTGTCGTCCTCAGAGCGCTCCCAGCTCATACGGCGGGTCGTCGACGAAGCTCTCGGCCTCGGCGTCCTGGAACCCCTGCTCGCCGACGCGTCCATCACCGAGATCATGGTCAACGGACCCGACTCCATCTTCGTGGAGCGGGCGGGCCGCGTGGAGCAGCTGCCCCTGCGCTTCGCCTCCAACGAGCAGCTCATGCAGACCATCGAACGCATCGTCTCCACGGTCAATCGCCGCGTAGACGAGTCGAACCCCATGGTCGACGCCCGCCTCCCCACCGGCGAACGCGTCAACGTCATCATCCCGCCGCTCGCCCTCACCGGCCCGACGCTCACGATCCGCCGCTTCCCCCGCGCGTACACGCTCCCGGAACTGATCGGCCTCGGCTCGCTCGACGAGCAGATGCTGATGCTGCTCGCGGCGTTCGTCCGGGCCCGCTTCAACGTCATCGTCAGCGGCGGTACCGGCACCGGCAAGACCACCCTCCTCAACGCGCTCTCCGGACTCATCCCGGCCCACGAGCGCATCATCACCATCGAGGACTCCGCCGAACTCCAGCTCCAGCAGGAGCACGTGATCCGCCTCGAATCCCGCCCCCCGAACGTGGAGGGCAAGGGCCAGATCACCATCCGCGACCTGGTCCGCAACTCGCTGCGTATGCGCCCCGACCGCATCATCGTCGGTGAGGTCCGAGGCGGCGAGACCCTCGACATGCTCCAGGCCATGTCGACCGGCCACGACGGTTCGCTGGCCACCGTGCACGCGAACTCCGCCGAGGACGCCCTCATGCGCCTCCAGACCCTCGGCTCGATGTCCGAGGTCCAGATCCCCTTCGAGGCGCTGAAGGACCAGATCAACTCGGCCGTGGACGTGGTCGTCCAGCTCGCCCGCCACGCGGACGGCTCCCGCAAGGTCACCGAGATCGCCCTGCTCGTCTCGCACGGCCGCGAACAGTTCCGTATCGCCCCCGTCACCCGTTTCGTGCCGCGCCCCACCGGCCCCGACCGCGTCGTCCACGGCCACTTCGAGCATCTCCCGCTGCCCCGTCCGGTCGCCGAGAAGCTGTACGTCGCCGGTGAACCGCTGCCTCCCGCCTTCCGCGTGGCCGAGGCCAT
The DNA here is from genome assembly GCF_039532825.1 of Streptomyces vastus. Lineage (NCBI taxonomy): Bacteria > Bacillati > Actinomycetota > Actinomycetes > Kitasatosporales > Streptomycetaceae > Streptomyces > Streptomyces vastus. Next base: position 23,743 of record NZ_BAAASJ010000039.1, on the reverse strand, counting down.
CGACGTACTCCAGACGAGGCAGGCCATCGGATGACCCCCGCCACCAGGACCGACAAGACCGACAAGACCGACAAGACTGAGAGGAGCGAGCCATGAACAACCCCGCCCTGCTCGCCCTCGGCGCCACCGTCCTGTGCGGCACACTCGCCGTCGCGGGCGTGCACACGTACGCGTCCGGACGCGCCCAGCGCCAGGCCCTCGTCGACCGCCTCTCCGGCGGCCCGCTCCGCAGTGCAGCGGGCCGCGCCCGCCGTTTCGCGGCCGTCGACCGCCGCCTGCGCCACACCCGACTGGGCCGCACCATCCACCTGCGGCTGTCGGCCACGGGACTCGACCTCACGGCGGGCGAGTTCTTCACGTACGTCACTGCCGTCGTCGTGGCGCTCTGGCTGATCGCAGCCGCCGTGCTGGCCCCCTTCTTCGGCCCCATCGCGGCTGCGATCGGAGTCTGGGGCTCCGCGATCTTCCTCAACTGGCAGCGTCAGAAACGTATCGAGGCCTTCATCAACCAACTCCCGGACGTGGCCCGCCTCCTGGCCAACGCCTCCGCCGCCGGCCTCGCCCTGCGCACGGCTCTGGCGATGGCCGCCGAGGAACTGGAAGCCCCAGCAGGCGAGGAACTCGCCCGCGTCGCCGACCAGTTGAGCCTCGGCCGCTCGATCGACGACACTCTCGGCGAACTGGCCGAACGCCTCCCGTCCCGCGAACTCGTCGTCCTCGTCACGACGCTGGTCCTCTCCAACAAGGCGGGCGGCTCCGTCGTCAACTCCCTGCGGAACCTCACCCAGACCCTGGAGGACCGCAAGGAAACCCGTCGCGAGGTCCGCACGATGCTCTCCGAGGTCAACGCGACCGCCTTCACGGTCCCGCTCCTGGGCCTCGGCTCGCTCTTGCTCATCAACTCCTCGAACGAGGGCGCCCTGGCCCGAGTGACCGGCTCCCCGGTGGGCCAGATCCTCGTCCTCATCGCCATGGGCCTCTACACGGTCGGCTTCTTCGTCATCCGCCGACTCGGCAAGATCGAAGTGTGAGGGGGGAGTTACGTTGCTGGCCTTGCTGCTCGCTCTCTTGTCGGGCCTCGCCGTCGCGGGCCTCCTCTTCGGCATCCGTATGCTCCGCGCGGAAGCCAAGCTCCCCGGCGACCTGGCCCTCGCCCTGGAGGTCGGATCCACCCGCGTCTCGAAGGCCGACTCCACCGTAGACCGCCTCGGCATGCGCTTCGCGCCCCTGGTGCTGACCTTGATGGGCCCGCGCCGTGTCGACGCCAAACGCCGCCGCATCGACATGGCGGGCAACCCCGGCGGCCTGACCCTGAACCGTTACGCGGCCCGCCGGGCGGTGTACGGCATCTTCGGCGTCGTACTCGGACTGGTCTTCTTCACCAACGGACAGCTCCTGTTCGCCGTGCTGACTCTGGCCTTCGGCCTGCTGGCCGCCGACGCCCTCATCTGGCAGGCCATCCGCGACCGCAAGGAGGTCATCGACCGCACCCTCCCCGACTTCCTCGACGTCCTCGCGGTCGTGGTCTCGGCGGGCCTCGGCTTCCGCCAGGCCCTGGACCGGGTGGCGGACCACTACGAGGGCCCGTGGGCGGACGAGCTGAGAATCACGTTGCGCCAGATGGACATGGGGGTCAGCCGCCGCCAGGCCTTCGACGAACTCCGCAAACGCAACTCCTCCGAGCAGGTCGCCCAGTTCGTCTCGGCCCTGCAGCAGGGCGAGGAACTGGGCTCCCCGATCGCGGACACCCTGATCCAGCTGGCCACGGACATGAGGAGAACGGACGCCCAGAACTCCCGCCGCAGGGCGGCGAAGACGATCCCCAAGGCGACGATGGTCACGCTGGTCTTCATGCTCCCGGCGACGATGATCCTGATCGCGACGGGGATGTTCCTGGGGTCGGGGACTAACTTCGGCTCGATTCTGGGACGTTGAGATGGCTGGGCTTTGGAAGCGGGGCTGGGCTGGAGCGCCCCGTAAGGGCCGCGGCGCTGTGACATATGCGGCTCCGCCGCGTGGGCGCGACCAGCCACGACGGACCGGCACTGTCCGAACTGCCCTCCTTGCCAAGCGAGCCGCAGGCTACTTCGCGGACGACGCGGCAGCGCCCGGCAGCGTCCGCCTCCAGCTCAACGCCCTGCAGGCCCTGTGCCGCCAGGCGTTCGCCGTCCGCCTGACGCTGATCGCGATCGGCGCCCCCTTCGCGATGGCCAACGCGACGGACGGCCCACCCCGCTACGGAGTACTCGCGGCTGCAGTCCTCGGCGTCATGGGCTCGTACGCCATGCTCAGGGACTGGGACCGCTTCGCCCCACGCCTCCTCGCCCACCCCACCCTCATGGCGGTGGACCTGATCTTCGGCGCGATACTCCTGCTGACGGCATCTCCCGCCTCCCCCCTCGCATACGCGGCCGTCTGCACCCCCCTCCTCTCCGGCCTGCTGTACGGCTGGCGCGGCTCCGGCATCTTCACCGGCCTCCAACTCGTCGTCCTGCTCACGGTGTTCAGGGCCTGGGAACACCGCCCCGGCACCGGCGCCAGCACCCTTCTCATCGCCGGCTTCTGCATCGCGGCCGGCATCATCGGCGTAACCCTGCGCAATCTGATGTTCCACTTCGGTACGGCCAGCCAGGCGCTGGCGGAGGCCAACTCGCGGCTCGCGGTGGCGGAGGCCGTCGAGTCCGAACGAGCCCGGCTCGCCCGCGAGATGCACGACTCGGTGGCCAAGACCCTGCACGGCCTGGCCCTGGCGGCGGAGGCGCTCGCGGTCTCCGCAGACCACGCCACGGATCCGCGTGAGCTGAAGGACCAGGCGGCGACGGTGGCGAGCGCGGCCCGCCGAGCGGCGGCGGAGTCCCGCGACGTCCTGACGGACCTCCGCCACCACACAGCCTTGTCGAGCCCACCCACAGACCTGAGAACGGAACTGACGGCGAGGCTGGACGACTTCGAATCCCGTACGGGCACCAGGGCGACCCTCGCCTACCGGGCAGCCCCCACCCTCGTACTCCCTCCCGGAGCACCCCACCAACTCCTCGCCATCCTCTCGGAGGCGCTGGAGAACACGCACCGGCACGCGACGGGCGCGACGGTGGTGGAGGTAACCCTCGAAGCCGAAGCCGAAGCCGAAGCCGAAGCCTCGACACTGCACCTGACCGTACGAGACGACGGAACCGGCACGTCCGTATCCCTCGATGACCTACAACAGCTGGCGAAATCCGGCCACTTCGGTCTGCTGGGAATGCTGGAGCGCGCGACGTCGATAGGCGCGGGCATTCGGCTGTGCCGAGGCGAGCACGGAGGCACGGAGGTCAAGGTGGACCTCCCCCTGAGAACCTCGGGCACTCCGCTGCCCGCACCCCCCTCACCCACTCCCCAAGAGGAGGCCGCACATGCCTGACCAGGCACTTCCCGGCCCGCCCTTACGAGTGCTCGTGGCCGACGACAACCCGGTCGTCCGGGCCGGCCTCGCGGCCCTGCTGGACGCCCACCCCGACATCCGGGTCGTCGCGCAGGCGGCGAACGGAGCGGAAGCGCAGGCGTCCGCGACCCGCGACCGCCCCGACGTGGTCCTGCTGGACGTGCGCATGCCCGGCACCGACGGCCTGACGGCGCTGCCCTCGCTGGCGCGCCTGGCACCGGTGATGATGCTGACGTACAGCCGTGAACCCGAGGTGGTGGCGGAGGCATTGCGCCTGGGTGCGGTGGGTTATCTGGTCCACGGCGAGTTCACGGCCGAGGAACTGATCACGGCGGTACGGGACTTGGGTGAGCGTAAACCTACGTTCACGGCGTCCGCCGCTGCGGCTGTCGTCTCGGACGCGGCTGTCTCGAATTCGGCGGTCCCCGAATCTGCCTCGGAATCTGTCTCGGAATCGCTCAGCGTTTCGTACGAACCGAACGAATTCCCTTCGCACGTGCAACCAGTTATGGCACAGTCGTCAAAGGCTCGACTCGCCTACGCGGCGAGGCTCCACGGCCGCGAGCACAACGCACGGGATTTCGGACTGAGTTCACGGGAGGTGGAGGTCATGGATCTCATCGCGGCCGGCATGAACAACCGCCAGATCGCAGCCACCTGCTTCATCAGCGAGAAGACCGTAAAGAACCACATCAACCGCATCTTCGCAAAGCTGCACAGTTCGTCGCGCAGCGAAGCGATCGCTTATTGGCTGGGTACGGCTCACGGGGGGTGGAACCGATGACTCCGACGTCGGGAAGTTGGGTCTCTGGGCCCACTCGGAGTGGGCGGGGTGTCACGTACGGTGCGCGGGACGGTAGTGGTGTTGTTGGGTGGGAGGACAGCGGCCATGGTGGCGAAGATGTCGACGCACGGCGTCAAGCGCGGGCTCGGGGCGTGGAGGCGGACCGTTGTCTCCCGGATGCGGGGGAGCGAGCGGGATCGCGGGGCGGGCTTCGTGGAGTATGCGGGGCTGATGATTTTGATTGCGGGGATCTTCACGTTGATCGATCAGTTGGGGTTGGACGGGTTGATCTCGGGCGCGATCGGCGACGCCGTCGACCGCGTGATCGGCGGCGGTGGCTGAGCAGTCGCCACCTTCGCAGCGACAGAGGGCAGACCCTCCCTATTTACATCTGGCTGACGGGGATTCTGCTCTTTGCTGCGTTCGCCCTCTTTGTGTTTGCCCAGGCAGCGTCCGCGCGGAATGGAGCTCAATCCGCGGCGGACGCTGCTGCGTTGGCGGCTGCGCAGGCGGATCGGGATGAGCTGATGGAGGGCCTGGAGGGCGCCATCGGGGTGGACGACACTTGGCTGGACTGGCTCAACCCGGATGAGGCCACGGGTGCCGGAGCCACGGCCGCAGCTCAACAGTTGGCCGACGCGAACGACTCGACCCTCCAGGGCGGTGCCCAGCTCACAGAGGTGAACGGCTTCTACGGATACGAGGTGGAGATCCAGACGAACTACACGGTCGGGGACTCGATCATCCCGGGCACGGAGACGCAGCAGGCGACGGCGCAGGCCACGGCCGTCATCGAACCGCGCTGTGACTTCGATGTGCCCGAGGACCCCCTGGACCTCGTTCAGCTCGACTGCGACGGCCAACCCATCGACATCGACCCCGAAGATTTCGATTTGGACGACCTTCCCGACGCGTCCGTGCTGTTCTCTGTGTATCTGGTCGAGTGAAAGGAAGCCGGACCGATGAATCTTCGGCACACCATGAAGGGCCGCACGGTACTGACCGCGGTGGCGATCACGACTGGGCTGGTCCTCACGGTTGCCGGTTGCGGCGGCGGAGGCGATGAAGAGCCGAAGTCGGAGTCTTCCGCTTCCTCCTCGTCCAAGGACAGCGGTGGAGACCAGAAGCAGTCGCAAGCACCGTCTGTGGACCAGGTGCTCGCGACGGCGAAGGACGGCGACATAACCGTCACCATCACCTCCGCTGTGCGGGAGGAGGGCGACTTTGTCACCGTGTCAGGTCAGGTGGTGAACGGCGGTAGCGGCTCATGGCTGGGTGCGGAGTGGCAGAGCGACGAAACAGAGTTGGCGGGCAACGGCGGCTCACTGTCGGGCGCGAGCCTGGTGGATGCGGAGGGCAAGAAGAAGTACCTCGTGCTGCGGGACACTTCCGGGCGCTGCCTCTGCACCAAGTTCACAAGGCTGAGGGCGGGTGACTCGGCAAGCTGGTACGCCCAGTTCCCGGCTCCCCCTGAAGGCACCAGCAACGTCTCCTTCCAGGTAGGTGGCATGCCCCCGGCTGACCTCGAACTCACCGAGGGCGAGTAACCATGCCCCTCCCCTCACCCCTCCGAGCCACCGCGATCACCGCCACCACCCTCACTGCCCTCGTCTTCATGACCCCCCTGGCACCCGTGTACGCCGACGAAGGGGACCCAAGCGAACCCCCGGGCAGCGTCACGACCTCCCAACCCCCGGAGGTGGACGCGAACAGCCCCGGCCTGAAGCTCGCCGACGGCGCGACGCTCGCGCCCGCGCGGGTGCTGGACATCAAGTCGGTGGTCGAGGACCTCGGGGGCGAGGAACGCCGCGAGGACACGAACGAGGACGTGACGTTCGCGCTGCAGGCGGAGGTGCTGTTCCCCAAGGACAGCTCGAAACTGAACCCCGAGGCACGGTCACGTATCCAGGCGATCGCGGACGAGATCAAGGCCCAGAACGCCACGAAGGTCCGCGTCTTCGGCTTCACGGACAACCTCGGCTCGTACGCCCACGGCGTGACCCTCTCCAAGAACCGCGCCGAGGTGGTCCACGACGAACTGGCAGCCGCCGGCCTGGGCCCTGACGTCACCTTCGAGGTACGCGGCTACAGCGAGGACTACCCCATCGCAGACAACACCTCAGAACAGGGCCGCCGCAAAAACCGCCGAGTTGAGGTGACGTTCCCGAAGGGCGACTGAGGTGACGGCTTCGCGGCCGTCAGATGCTTTCGACCTGCACTCTGTCGCCGCAGAGCTTCTTCATGTCGTCCACGTCCGACGTGAGGATGATGCGGGGTCCTGAATAGCTCAGCGCAGTCGCGGCCACCACTGCGTCAATCGCGTACTTGTGTCCGTGCAGGCTGGCGTCCTTCAAAAGGTCGATCGCGTTCCAGGTGATCGCTTCTGTGACAGGCAGGACCTTGAGCCGGGAGACATGCCACCGGAACCGGTTCATCCGGACCCTGTCATGCCAGGCTTCGATGAGCGTCAGGTTGCTGACGGCGATCAGCATGTCCTCGGCCTGACAGGCCGCGATGAACGCTGTCGCCTGAGCATCGGCGCTTACGGTCTTGGATAAGCCCTCGCTGTCGAGAAGCAGGATTCCGCTGTTCAGCTCGCTTTGCGCCCGTGCCACTCTTCGCCCGTCTCGTCACTCCGGGCGCCGTCCCGTTCTGTCAGCGCCCTTGCCGCCTGGATCGCCTGTGCGGCGCGATCGCGCATGTCCCGGGTGATGGGGCCCGACTCGGCCTCGTTCGCCTCCAGCAACTCCGCGATGAGATCGCGCTGTATCTGCCGCTCCACTGCGGCGCTGACGTACGCGGAGAAGCCGCGTGAGCCGACGCGTTCCTTGACCGCGGCGATTCGGTCCGCGGGCATGGACACGCTCACCTTCTGTGCCGGGGCCTCGCCCTTGCCGTACTGCTCCGTGGAGTCCATGACGTCAGGGTAGCAGGATAGTGGCAAAGGAAGTAGCAAATCGTTTCTGTTGGCCTCCCGCCCCGCCCGCGGAGTTCCGGGTGCGGGAATCTCACTCCGCACTCCTGCGAGGCGGCTGCTCAGGCGGCAGCGTGTCCCTCGAAGCGGAACTCTGGGCTGGTGCGTGGGTCGATTCGCGCGCCCGACTCAAGTGCGGTTGCCAGTTGCTCGAGGAGTTCGAGAGTCGGATCGACCCCGCTCTCTTCGATGGACTCGATGTCCTCTTCGGACATCCCGGCCCGGCGCGCCAGTTCAGCCGTGCTCCAGCCCAGGGTCGAGCGCCGGTCGTAGACCGCCTGGGCGAAGTCCATCCGCCGCCCCGCGGCGCGGTAGGCGGGGTCTTCGCGGTGCTCGGCCGGGACCTGCCACCCGGTGTGATATCCGCTGCTCATCAGGCCTCCTCGCCCCTACTGTAGACGCCGTGTTCGCCTGCCGGAGGGTGCTCGGCCTCGCAGTGCTTTCGTGCTCTTTGCGCTCTCAGGGCTTCGTCAGCCTCCCGCATCCTCGTCTTTCGGAACACGGTGAGCAGGACGGCCCTCCGGCCGGGGGCCAACCAGTATGTGACGCGGAATGCGCCGATGCGCAGCTCGCGCAGCCCGTCGCCGAGGTGGCTCGCCAGGGGAAACGGCAGGGCCGGGCCGTCGGTCGCGAGCCGATCGGCGAATCGTTCGGCGGCCCTGTAATCCGTAGGCGCCAGCATCTCCAGCCACGCCCGCACCTCAGGCTCAAGTTCGATTGTGTACAGGTCGGGTGGTTCCGGCACTTATGCTCCGTTTGTATCGGGCTTCCGGGTCTCACTCTGGCGCTCAGACGGTCGGGGCTTGGCCGATTCGGCTCGGCATCACCGGATTGGGGTGGCGGGTGGCGTGGAGCGGCCAGCCATGCCCGGGCGTCGGCCGCGGGCATGGCTGACCGACGACCAGACCTGGCGTGAGGCCACCCGACAGCTACTACGTCCGGCAGCGCGGGCATCCACACGGCGGGTAAGCCGACGTACGCGGTACCAGGTTGGTGCGACCACCGATCAGGACCTCGACCTTGCCCCGGTCTTCGGTCACGGCGCCCTGAGTGTTGACCTTGTAGACGCGGAGGGTGAGGCGGGAACGCCGGCGAGGTGTCTCGGGGAGTTCCAGTGGGTCGGTCATGGGCGGGTAGTGGTCGGCGCACTCGGGGCATGCGTAGACGTTGAAGCCGGGACCCGTAGCCGCGTGTACCTCGTGGACCAGGACAGGGTGACTCGTCGTGCAGTGGCAGCGGGCGCACATCCGCACGGCGGGACGCGTCATCGGGTCGCCACCGGTACACAAACGCCGTGGATGTGGGTGGGGGCGACGTCGATGCCCAGTGTTGCGAGGTAGAGGGCGCGGCGGCGTTCGCGTTGGCGGTGGTGTTCGGCGGGGTCGAGGACGTAGGGGCGTACGAGAGGGGATGCGCTGCCGTCGAGGAGTTCGGTGAACTGGGGTGGCGGGGCGGGGATGAGCCGCAGAGGCGGGATGGCTCCGAGGCGGTGGCGGCCTCGGGGGCGTGGGGTGCAGATGCTCAGCATCCAGGCCAGGAGTCGGAGAGTAGGGTCCAGCATGTCGGCGCTCCTTCGCAGCGTTCGGCCACGCCCCGGGACGGCCGCAATCCGTCGCCGGGGCCTTCATGTTCTGAGGCCCAACTTAGCTCGACTTGTATCGCTACGTATAGAGACGTATCCCAATGACAGAGACCTTATCTGTACGAGTAGCTTCCTGATCATGAATTTCCAGCCGGATGCTGAAATCGATCACGAGGGACCGGTTACGCCCTACCAGCAGCTGGCGGGCATCCTGCGTGCCCGTATCGCGCGGGGCGACTGGCAGCCCAACAGGGCTATTTCCAGTGAGACCCAGCTCGTGCAGCAGTACGGACTCGCACGTACGACTGTCCGCCGCGCGATCGCCGTGCTCGTCGAGGAGGGATTGGTCTTCACCGTTCCGCAGCGGGGAACGTACGTTGCTCCGCAGCCGGAAGCCTCCGACGGCGAGTGACCCGCAGGCCTGGCGGAGCCCGGGGCGCCGCCAGGACCTGCTCACTCGTCTCGGGCGTCGGGAAGGCACTGATCGGGGTGCCGTTCCTGGTGGCACTGGTACGACGCAGGGTCGGGCAGCGAGGCTATACCTCACCCTCCAGCCAACGTTCGAATGGCGCGACCTCCGACAGTTCGGAATTGATCGCCTTCAACCCTCCGGCAAAGTCTTCGGCCATTTTCGAGAGCATCGCGACTAGCTCGCTCTGTGCAATGCTCTCGCGCTCTGGGTTTGGAACCCAATTGGTCCGCGAATCGCAGCGAATCATCACGAGATCCCCGCTTGGGTGGAAGGTCAAAGTCCTCTCGATACCCTGCGAGTAGAGATCCATCTCGACTTCGTGACGATCGCGCGCACCCACCAGAAGCGACGGAAGCTGCTCCATGAAGGCAGACAAGTCATACGCGACGTCGAGCGACCACTCGTCACTCCCGAAGCCGCCGATGTGGAATGTGCTGCCTCCAGCGTCAGAGAGGGCGCTACATGCCTCCATGACAAGGGTTCTGTAATCGTCACCCGCCTCCAGACTCGCTGAAACAGGAGCCACAGCGCCTGATGGAACGGCCGGATTGAACGACACAGAGAAGCTCATCTCTCGAGCCTTCTAGTTCAGAACAATGATTGAGAACCCCATGGCAAGGCCCACCGGCCGATCCACCGGAACCCAGTCGTCGGGGCCTTCTTCAAGGATTTCGCGGGAGATCTCTCTTCCTCATACATCGGGAAGATGCTTCCTCATTCCCTTGCCTTGAGACGGAGCTGCCCCCATGAGAGACCTCATGGGGGCAGCGGCTTCCGGCTGCGATGCCGTAAACCGCCCGCTACAGGGCGCGGCAGGCCTGTCAGTAAAATGGAGCACACGCCATGCCCGAGCGCGCGCCCTGTCGATCAATCAGGCTCACCCGTCGGGAAGGCGGAATCCAGAACAGCTCGAACTCCTCTGACACCGCCCTTCCAACGATCACTCTTCATGATCTCGCGATCCCACGTGACCACAGGCTCTTCCCCTGCCACGCAGTAACCGTAGATCTGGTCCGCGATGTCGTCCGTGAAGAGGTGGTCGAAATGAAAGGCTCCCTCGAACGTCAACCACGCGATTCCCTCCGCGCGCGCAGACGCTATCCGCAGGCACTCTCGCAGATAGGCAGGGAAATCCGGGTCGTCCAGGCGACCTTCCTCGAAGGTGAGGTCGTACTCCCAGGCGGCCGTCGGCGTCTCTCCGGGCTCAGAGGACATCTCGTAGAGTCCGACCTCGTCCGGACGTGTGCCGGAGATGTCGAACTCGCCCTCCTCCAGGCGGGATTCGGCTCGCCCGATCGTGAAGAGTATGACGACCGCCGGGCCACTCCACGTGATGGCCTCCTTGAGGGAGCTCACAGGAGGCCCCACTTCGCCAGGTTCTTGGGACCGGGCAACATCGCGGTAATGATCTTGCCCTGATACGGCCCTTCCTTTGCCACCATTATCACCACCACCTGGCCATTGACCTTTTTGGCGAAGCCCTTGGACTGGGTGTCACCAGTCCTCCAGTCGAACGTCTTGTCCGGCGACGTCAAAACCTGCGAGAAGTTCTGCTTGAAGTGCTCGAGCTGAGAGGCGACGCTTCCCTTGTTGGGAATCAGCCCGACCTCCTTGAGGTGCCGCATGGCGTGACCGCCACCCTTGTTCAGATTCGTGAAGGCATCCGCGACCGTGTCGTCCGTGAAACCGGTGGGACAACTCGCGTTGTGCACCAGAACCGGCGTCGCGTCGGCCAACACATAGTACGTGTGGAGATCGGCGATCGTCAGGTTGTAGACGCGCTGGCCGGATGCCGTCCACGACTTGGTGGAGTTGACTTGTGCGTAGGTGCCCTCGTCGGTCCGCAGCCGGTCGCCGGGCTCGAGTGCCGAGGCATCGAGCCACGCGTTCTTGTCGCCCGCCACCCAGAAGGGGTGCCGGTCGGTGGCGACCAGGGTCCCGGCCGACTCTGCACCGGGACCGCCCACGGTGATGTCCACGAGGTTCTTCTGGCCGTCACCGATGATGGTCGCCTGGACGCTCTTCGCCGCGGTCTGGCCGGACTTCGGATCGGTGGCCACTACCTGGTCGCCGATGCGTATGTCCTCGATCGGCTTGGTCCGCCGATCGGCCATCAGGACACGGGTGCCCGGTACGAAGCTGTTCTTCTGGCATCCCTTCAGTCCCTTGAGCGCCTTGACCTTCAGGGCGCTGAGCACGAGGCCCTTGAGACACGAGAGGTTCTTCGTCTGGAGGCACTCTTCGACCTCGAACGCACCCGTGTACCAGGCGATCAGCCGTTCAAGGTAGGTGCTTTCGGTACACGCACCGATCACCCCGGGGCCGCCGCCCACGCAGATCAGAGATGCCTCGCCCGGCCGAGGGACCCCACTCGTCACGAGGTTCTTCTCGGCCTCGTACAGCCTTTTCCTGATGAGCTTCTCGCGCTCTGCCCCCGTCAGAGGCTTCGCGTCTTCACCACGCTGCTTTTCGACCTCCGCCTTCAATTCCGCAATCAGCTTGTCGGCCGCGGTCTTCATGGCCTTCGTCGCGGCCTTGGCTGCCGCGGCGGCGTCCTTGCCCGCGGCCTGGGCGGAGAGGCTTGCCTGGTACGCGGCGGCATCGGCCTGGGAGGCGTAGTTCGAGGCGAGGCTCGCGGACCTCACTGCTTGTTCCGCGGAGCGGGTCGCCGCCTGTGCGTCCTTGCGGGCCGCTGCCGCGGCGCTGTTCGCCTTCTTGGACGACTCGGCGGCCTTCGCGGCTGACTTGGCCGCCTGGTCGGCGGACTTGTCGGCCTGCTGCGAGTACTTGTCCGCCTTCTCCGCCGAAGTCTTGGCCTCGTTCGCCCACTTGACGGCCGCGATGGCGTCCTTGGCGGCTTCCGCCGCGACACGCTGCGCCTCGGCGGCGTCCTTGTGGGCCAGCGCCGCCGACCGGTCGCCGGCCGCGAGGAGGATGTCGACCTCGGCGACGTGGGCGGCCGTGTTGGCATCACGCTGCTGCGCCCGGAACAGACCGATCTGCAGGAACTCCCGCAGGCCGGAAGACGGCCCCGACAGCACCGCCTGGGCCGCGGCCTTGACCTCGGGACCACCGTTCGCCAGCGCCTGGGCCACTGCGACACGGTCGTCGTCCTCACGGGCCTTGTACTGGCCCACTTCCAGGAACTGGTGCAAATCGGTGGCCGTGCCGTCCAGGGCCTTGTTGGCGGCGGTCTTCACGCCCGGTCCGCCCGCGGCCATGATCTGGGCGACGGTGACGCGGTCGTCGTGTTCCTTGCCCGGATAGGCCTTCGTCCGCAGGAACTCCCGTACCTGTGCGATCGGCTTGTCCAGCACGTCCAGTGCGGCCTGTCGCTGCGCCGGCTTGTCCGTGGTGTTGGCGATGTGCGCCACGCTCGCGCGGTCGTCCTGTTCCAATGCAACCGTCAGAGCTGCACGGACGAACTCCTCCACGTCGGCGTCGGTACCCATCAGCGCGGTCTCGGCGGCGGTGCGAGTCCAAGTCCCGCCTCCGGAGAGCAGGTTGACTGCGACCTGACGTCCCTTGGCGGCCGTGACCTTCGCATCGGACGCCGCGACGGCCTCGTCCCACAGCTTCTGCGTCTCGGTATTGAGCTGCTGAAGTCGGCCCGCTTCCCACTTGGCGGCGGCGACGCGCGCATCCTCGGCCTTCTTGGCCTCCTCGGCAGCCAGGACGTTCTCTTCCTGCTGCTGGGTCAGGCGCTCTTCATCCGCCTTACGCGCCAGCTCCGCCACGGTCTTGGCCTGGTCGGCGGCGCTCTGCGAGCCGTTGGCCGCCTTGGTCGCGGCGTCCGCAGCGGCCTTGGACTCCTTCGCCGCGTCCACCGCCTTGCCCGCCTGGTCGGCGGCCTTGTTCGCCGCCTTGGCCGCCGCCTCGGCGTGATCCGCGGCGTCGTTGGCAGCCGTACGGGACTGCCGTGCGGCCGTGGCGGCCTGCTTGGCGTTGGACTGGGCGGCGTTGGCCGCACGCGTCGCCTGACCGGCCAGCCGCCTGGCCCTGGCCGCCGCCATTTCGGCCTCGGTGGACTTCGCACCGGCTTCTCCGGCCCAGCGACCGGCCTCAGCTGCTGCCGTCGCAGCCGCCGCGGCGTTGACCCCTGCACTGGCCGCGGCACCGGCCGCCTTCCCCGCGTTCTCGGCGGCGATTCCGGCCTGTTCGGCGGCCTTGGCCGCCTTCCGCGCCCCCTCAGCGGCGGCGTTCGCGTTCTGCGCGGCGATACGGGCGTCCTTCGCCCGGGTCGCATCAGAAGCGGTCGCCGCGGCGGCAACCCGCGCCGCCTGGTTGGCCGCCGCAGCCGACGACACCGCCGTACGAGCAGCCTGAGCCGCCCGGTCAGCCGCGGAAGCCGCCCGCGACGCAGCAGCCGCAGCCCGGCCCGCCGACGATTTCGCCGCCTGTGCCTCCTTGGCCGCGACCTGCGCCGCCTCCTTGGCCCGCTGGGTCGCCTTCTCCGCCTTGGCCGCCTCTTCCTTGGCCTCTTCGGTCAGCCGGGTGGCCTGCTTCTGCGCCTTGTCGGCGAGCGCGGCCAACTGGGCGACGGTCAGCGTCTCCTGGTCCCGCGCAGCCGCGACCTGCCAGCCCTCGTCCAGGAACTCCTGTACGTCTTCGGGAGTGCCGTCCAGGACCTGATTGGCGACCTTCTTCACATTCGGGCCGCCCGCCGCCATCAATTGGGCGACCTGAACCCGGTTGTCCTCCTCCCGGGCCTTGTACTGGCCCTGGTCGATGAACTTCTTCCAGTCGTCGGCGGAACCGTTGAGCGCCTTGTTCGCGGCTTCCTTGACCCCCGGCCCGCCCGCGGCCATGATCTGTGCGACCTGGACCCGCAGGTCATCGTCGTAGGGCTGGACGATTCCCTCGTCCAGGAAGGCTTGAAGCTCCTCGACTCCGCCGTCCAGCGCGGTGTTGGCGGCCTCCCGCACACCCGGGCCGCCGATGGCCATGATCTGCGCGACCTGGACCCGAAGGTCCTCCTCTTGGAGGTCCGGCAGATCCTGGTTCATGAACGTGTCGACGTCCTGATCCGGACCGAGCAGGACGGCCTCAGCGGCCCCCCGTACACCCGGACCGCCGTACTCCCATTCCCAGAGAACGTCGGATCTGTCGTACGTGGGCGCCTCGTCGGCCGCGGCGGCAGGACTCAGGTCCGCCCCCGCGACCAACGCCAGAGCCATCAGCGTCGCGACGTGCCCACGGTCCGCCGCGGCCCACTGCTCCAGCAACTGCCGCCGCTGGGAGCTGCGTACTCGCTGGGAGCGCAGGCTCAACAGCGCCGGAACGGCGAAGACCGCCAGCAGAAGGCAGGCCAGCACCGCTGTCACGGCCACGTCGGTGGAGTCGTTGCCCTCGGAGGTGGCGGCGTCGACCAGCAGGACGGGGGTCCAAGCTGCGGCGAGGGTCACGGCTGCCGCGCATACCAGGAAGACGAGTGCCCGAGCCCGCGAGAGGCCCTCGCGGATCAGCGCGCTGAGCGCGTCCGCCTGCGACCGCAGTAGAGCGGACCGGTCAGGCCAGGAGCCGCTTGAGTCTGGCGGATCGGGGAGTGGAATGCTACCGGTCCGTTTCCCCCAACCAGTTGGGATCAAGAACGGCGGGACTCTTACCCACCGCCCTACGACCAACCCGCCCTGCCGTCAATCCACGCTACCGCGGGGTTTAACGAACTACCGATAATATCTCACTGCGTCACCTAAAGAAGCCTACACCAATAAAGAATGCCCCTAGTGGAATCCAGAAGGCGCCTACAATTCGCAGCGTTTTGGGAGTGGCTGTCCCAGTGGTCGGATTCGTGCGCGCAAATACGCGAAAGGCGTGTTCGGCGGCATTGCCGATATTGAACGCCAAGAGAATTCCGAGTGTGAAGAAGATGATCCCGACTGCACCAAACGACATTATTCTTCCTTCTTTTTCTCTTCCCAGAGGGTCCATCCGTCCGCCTGGCTGAATCCCGTGGAAATTTCGTTACCCAAGCCGATTCCTATACCGCTCGAGGCTGAGGCGACGTCGTCACCTTGTGCATTGGTTGCCCCGATCGCATTCTGGTGGCTCCCCAAACGCCGATACCCGCGTGGAACGAGCCCCCCTTGTCCCACCCTGTCCCCTTGAGTTGGCTGATGTCGTCAGCGTTACTCTTTACGACCCCGATATTTCCGGATGCTCCGAAGTCCCACCCTGCAGTCGTGGTCGACTTTGAGTACATCAAATTTATCTGAGAGCGCCCATCTGGCGTGCGGGTATTAACGAGTGAAATCTCACCACCAATACCTACGCCGAATCCGACGGAGCCACTCAAGGTGATCCCTTGAGTGTTGTTGAACCCGGTGGCTCCCGCTACGCCCTCTATGGTGGCGCTCAGAAACTTTGTTCCCAGATCTCCCGGCTTGGACAAACCCTGAAGGCCGCTCCCGACGCCCCTGATGATGGTCTTCAAGGTTTCATCTTCTGACTCCTTTTCCTTCTTCCTGCGCTCGGCCTCCGCTTTTCGTTCCGCCTCTTCCCTCTTGGCTTCCTTCTCGTAGGTCTCGATGTCGCCGACTGCAGCTCCGTTGAAGCCGTGGTGCTGTCCCAGGGGGTCCAGCGCGCGGCCGAACCAGCTCTTGATGCCGGCCGCCTCGCGAAGCGCAAGTTTGACGATCTGGTCCTCGTCGCCGACGGCCTGTACGGCGTCTTTGATCGCCTTGGTCCAGGAGGCTTCGGCTTCCTTCCACTTCGACACGTAGGTGGGGTACTCCGGGTCGTGCCGCATGGGGGTGAGCTTGCTGAAGTCGTAGATCGCCTCGCCCTTGCTGTTGATGTACAGCTCGGCCTTCTTGGCCTCTTCGACGAGGTCCTTGACCTGGCCGATCAGCCGGGAGAACTGCTGATGGGCGTCGCGCAGAAGCGAGGCGATGGCGCGAGCTTCCACCTGGGCGTTGGCGAGCTGCCGGCGGGTGGCCGCGAACCGTTTGCTCGCGGCCCCCGCGCTGACTCCCACCCAGGCGCCGTCGGTCGAGATGCTCTCCACCTTCGCCGCGTAGAGCGTCTCCAGATCTTCGAAGCCGTCGGCCATGTCGTCCCAGTCCTTGGCCGCCGTGCCCAGTACGCCGATCCTTATGGTGACCACGTCCTGGTACGTGAGCATGCTCGTCCCCGCTGCCTATGTGGTGTGCCGCGGGTCGGGGCCCGCGTCGATCTGGGCTATCCGGCTTCGAATGCCGAGGTCGAGGTACTGGAAATCCCGCTTGGTCCCCTCCAGCGCCTCCCGGTCCGCATCAAGGCGATTCATCAGGCTCTTGACCTGAAGCTCCCACTCGTTGTGAGCGTCCTTGAGGCCAGCACCGGTGTCCCAGCCCGTGAACTCCCGCATGGCGGCGCCCGAGTTCTCCTCGGCATGGCGTCCAGCCTTGTCCGTATTCCGGAATATGTCGCCGTCCGGCTGCAACAGCTTGATTGCCACCGTTTTACCTGGAACGTTCATCCTCAGGTTCGACCGCGCCAGCCGACTCGCCACTACCCGTACCGTTCAGCTGCATGCGGTCCTGCTGTTGGCGCGCCAGTGCTTCCGCCTTCAGCTGCTCCCACTCCTCCCACGCCATGCGTGGTCCCTCCCCGTTTCCCGTCGTGTACCGGCGAGTTGATGTGAACGTGCAACCGCAACGATGCGATGTTCGACGGACACAGTAACGCTTCCTTGTCACGCGCCCCGTCCGCACCGCTAAGCCTGGTCGATCCCGAACTCGTAGGCCACTTCCCAGCGAACGTCGGGAATGGTGATGTCCGCCGTCTCCACGGGTCGTCCATCGGTGTCGTAGTAGATCCGCTCGATCTCAAGTAGCAGCTCACCCACGCTGATTCCGAGCAGATTCGCCTGTGCCTGGGTGGCGCGAGCAGGGCGCGGCAGTTCAACTGCGGTTTCGATCTCCACGCCGATGGATCGCATGCGCTCGACCACGCCCATCCCGGCGAGGGGGCCCATCTCGGGCAGGACGATCGGCGTTCCGTCCGTGATCGCCATCGGCTCCCAGGATTCGGAGAGTTGGACGGGCTGTCCGTCGGCCATGAACTCGTAGCGTGTGTGTACGCACGGATCTCCGGGGCTGATGGCCAGCCGCTCGGCGATGGGTTCAGGGGCGGGCACTCGTGCCTGGCTGTGTGACTCCCAGGTCCCGTCTTTGCCCCGTGCCTTCATGTCGGAGCGGAAGGGGGACCCGCCCCGGCGCTCCCTGCGCCGCGAGCGGACCATCCGCATCCGCTCGCGCGGCTTGCGAATGTAGGTGCCTGAGCCTGCGCGGCCTTCAAGGAGGCCCTCGATGATCAGCAGGTCCATGGCTTTGTGTGTGACGTTGCGGCCGACGCCGTATTCCTCGGCGAGCTGCGCCCTGGAAGGCAGTCGCGCGCCGACCGCCCACTCGCCTGAAAGGACCCGTGCACGCAGCGAGTTGGCCACTTCCAGATAGGGCGCCTCACGCGGCATGAGCAGCTCTCCGGTTCCTCGGCGGTAGTCGATGACGGATCGTCCCAGTGACATTGACAAAGCTACTGCACCAGGTAGAAGCTGGTGCAGTAGAACTACTCTCCGCGCTCGCGTCGTTACGGGGGCTTCTTCGTGTGCTTTGCAAAGTCACAAGCGGTTGCGCTGGCAGCCAGGCTCACCGCGCTGACAGGGCATCAGGCGTACGCCGAAGAGTTCGCCGACCGGATTCGCGTCAGCATCACCCTCCCTGCGCGGCTCACCGATGTCTGTCGACGTTCCTTGCTCGCGGCGCTTGCTGACGCCGACCGCTATGGCCATGACGTGACGGCGCATGGCGCGACCGTCTGGGCCGAAGTCGATGGCGGTGGCGCGGCCCAGAAATCCAACACCAGCTCATCGAAACGGAGTTGACCACGTGCTCCATGTGATCGCCCACGCACTCGACCGCATCCGAGTCTTCTTCGCCCCGCGCGGAAAACACCGCCTCGTGGCGCCCGCCCGTGCCACGGAGCCGAGGCCACCCACAAGATCCACAGCCCCGGTGACGCCCCGTTCCAAGTCGCCTCGCCCTGCCATCGCCGCGACCGTACGAACCTGGTACGAACCCATCGACGGCGCGGCCACCCAACTCGTCCGCCCCTACCTCAAGGCGTACGAGCACGACGAGAAGGCCCGGCTCCAACGGCTGCGCCGCGACACCCTCTGGTGTGCCACCTACGGCATCGACCTCGATACCCGAGACATCCACAGTCGGCTGGAGGTGGCGTAGTGGACGACGGCAACCACCAATGCGTACGACTCCTGCCCTGGACCGGTACCGACGGCAAGCACTGCTACTTGCTCGGCGACGGCGCGGCGAGCGGAGTGCTGTCACGGCACTTGGACCAGGTCGAGGCCGTACAACTCGGGTTCGCGGGCAAGCTGCAGGGTCTGGGCCTGCTCGTCCTCCCCGGCGGCGATCTCGCCTCGGCCGGAGCTGCCCGCCGCTACGTCCGGGGCGTAGCCCGGTCTTGGGAGTTGCTCCCGGAAGCCTGACCGATGAGGGAACGGGCCATGTGTTCGTACTGGGGATGGCAGGGCCAGAGCAGGAGTCGGGACGCGGGCTGCTGATCGTCGATGCGCTGGCCACTCGTTGGGGGCAGCGGCAGACTGGCGGTCGCTTCACCGTCTGGGCCGAGGTCGACGTAAGGCACGATTCCGCCCACGAGGAGTTCACGCGCGATTTCCGGGAGGAACTGTGAATCACGCCCGCTGAAGACTGGCGCGCGAACGCAAAGCCGCCGAGGGATACACCGAGCCGCCGGAGGTCGTCACCGAGCGTGAGCAGATCCGGTTGGCGCATGACCTGGGACAGCGTGTACGACCGGCGTACCGCCTTGGGGCTCTCGCAGTCGGCGCTGGGCGAGCGCCTCGGGATGACCGCCGACGACGTCGAGGCGGTCGAACTGGGCGGGCTGCTGCCCGTCACCGCCGACCTCCTCGTCAGGCTGGCGGTGGCACTCGAAGTCACCGTGGACGTCCGAGTGGTGTCCGACGGGCACAACACCGTGACGTTCGGCGAACGAGCCGCGTAGCAGCCCGCGTTGGAGTTGGGATCACTCGGTCCCGGAATCGGGACCCGTCGCCGCCACATACCGCTCATCCACCAGCTGATGGAACCGCCGGGCCCGCCGCGTGCTCGCCGCATCCCGGCGAGCGATGCGGGACGCCGCCCAGAACCTACGAGCCGGAACCGCCGAGAAGATGCTGTCGGCGCCCTGCCGCAGGTGCCCCTCGCTCAGCGCACCAAGCTCGAACATCATCTTCCAGTGGGAACACCACCAGGTTCAGGTAGAGATGCTGGCGCCGGGCCTTCTCGGAGTTGTTCGCGTCGAGTCGGCCCCAGCACGCCATCAGGGACGGGTCCGTCATCGCCATCCGCATCAGTTCGGTGTGGGCGGTGCGCATGCCCTGTTCGTGGTTGGCCTTGCTTTCCCGGGCCTGGAAGACGAGCGACGCGCCCACACCCGCGAGCGCGAGCCGGCGATCAACGCCGAGACGGCCCCGTACGTCTGGGGCCACATTGCCGACGCGCTGCCAGTCGCTGTCGGAGCCGTCGGGGCCGTAGGCGCGTAGGGCCCCCAGCCGCCGGGCGAACCCGGTCCCGAAGTCGGTTTCCCACGGGCGCTGTTGTGCCGGTCGTCCTGTTCCCATCGTTCTCATCTCCATCTCCCTTGTAGGGACACGAGAGTTGATCATGCGGGCGCGCGTGACGCCAACAAGCGGGGGTGGGGGCGGCAACGGGGCGATTGCGCCACGTGGGCACGACGTAAAAGCAGTTGTTCGTGCCGGGACCTCAGGTTAGGAAGGTCCCATGACTGCTCTCGGTGCCGTGTTCCGCCCCCAGTTGCCGCCCGAAAAGCTGCGAGACGTGGCCCGTGTCGCCGAAGCGGCAGGGCTCGAAGAGCTCTGGCTGTGGGAGGACTGCTTCCTGGAGAGCGGGATCGCCACCGCGTCCGCCGCGCTCGCCTGGACCGAGCGGCTGCGGGTCGGGATCGGGCTGCTGCCCGTGCCTCTGCGGAACGTCGCCGTCACGGCCATGGAGACCGCCACGCTCGACCGTCTGTTCCCCGGTCGCTTCACGCTGACCGTCGGGCACGGCGTGCAGGACTGGATGGGGCAGGTCGGGGCGCGGGCCGAGTCGCCGGTCACGTTGCTGCGCGAGTATCTCGACGCGCTACGGGCGCTGTTGCGCGGCGAGCGCGTCACCACCGACGGGCGGTACGTGAAGCTGGACGACGTGGCCCTCGACTGGCCCCCACCCACTGCGCCCGCGGTCCTGGCCGGTGTCACCGGCCCCCGTTCGCTGCGCCTCTCCGGTGAGGCGGCCGACGGTACGTTGCTCACCGCCGGCACACCGCCGGAGGGCGTACGGAAAGCTCGCGGGCTCATCGACGAGGGGCGGAAGTCGGTCACCCGCACCGACCCCCACCGCATCGTCGTCTACCTCCTCACCGCCACCGGCCCGGACGCCGCCGCCCGCCTCAAGGCTGAACAAACCGCCGAGGGCGAGGACAAGATCCCCGGCCTCGGAGCCGCCGGCGACGCCGAAACGGTTGCCAAGGCCGTACAACGCCTGGCCGACGCCGGAGCTGACACCGTGATCCTCCAGCCCACCGCCGACGAACCGGACCCCGAGGGCTTCGTCCGCTTCGCGGCGGAGGAGGTACGGCCACTCGTTCCGTAGGAACACCTAGGGCAGCGACGAACCGTGCCGCGGATGACCCCCGTCGCCCGTAACAGGGGTCGAGCCATGGCCGGGAAAATCCACTCGCGAGCCGGGACGACCGACTGCCACGATCAGCTCCATGAGTCAGTCAGCCCAGTCACCCACCACGTTCGAAGAACTCGTCGCCGAAGCCGAAGCCGCTCCCACCGAGGGCTGGGACTTCTCGTGGTTCGAGGGCCGGGCCACCGAGGCGCGCCCGTCGTGGGGTTACGCGCGGGCGATGGGGGAGCGGCTGGCGAAGGCCGAGGCCGCGCTCGACATCCAGACCGGCGGCGGCGAAGTCCTCAACTCGGCGGACCGGCTCCCGCCCCTCACCGTCGCCACCGAGGGCTGGCCACCGAACGTCGCCAAGGCCACCGCCCTCCTCCGCCCGCGCGGCGCGGTCGTCGTCGCGTCACCGGAGGACGCCCCGCTGCCGTTCGCGGACGAGGCGTTCGACCTGGTCACGAGCCGGCACCCGGTCGGCCCGCAGTGGGCGGAGATCGCGCGCGTCCTCAGGCCGGGCGGCACGTACTTCGCCCAGCACGTGGGCCCGAGGAGCGCCTACGAAGTGGTCGAGTACTTCCTCGGTCCGCAACCGGAGGGGCAGAGCGCCGCCCGCCACCCCGACCGCGAGCGCGCCGACGCCGAGGCCGCCGGGCTGGAGATCGTCGACCTGCGGGCGGAACGGCTGCGGATGGAGTTCTACGACATCGGCGCCGTCGTGCACTTCCTGCGCAAGGTGGTGTGGATGGTGCCCGGCTTCACCGTCGACCAGTACCGGGACCGGCTGCGCACCCTGCACGAACGGATCGAGGCGGAGGGCCCGTTCGTGGCCCACAGTGCCCGCCACCTCATCGAGGCCCGCAAGCCGTACGAGGCGTAAGCCGGGCTCAGGCCTCGTCCGGCAAGCCCAGCCGCAAGTGCTCCACGTGATGCAGCGCCTGGTCCAGCAGCTCCGCGACATGGTGGTCGTACAGCGCGTACACGATCGACCGACCCCGCCGCTCACCCGTGACGAGCCCGAGGTTCCGCAGCAGCCGGAGCTGATGCGAGCAGGCGGACTGCTCGAGCCCCGCCGCCTCCGCCAGCTCGCCGACCGCGCACGGGCCCTCCTGGAGGCGGGCCAGTATGCGCAGGCGCGAGGGTGTGGCCAGGGCCTGGAGCGTGGCGGCGACGTCCACGGCGCCTACGGCGTCCAGACGTTCGCGGGTGCTCTTCTCATCGACTCCGTGGCCCATGACGCCATCGTATCGACGCGGCCGGACATGCGGCCGAAACAGCCGCAGCGGGCGACAGGGGACGGGTTACGCGTGCGGGCCGACCGTCACCTTCCCCACCACCAACTCCGGGCCGGCCTCAAGGACTTCACCCACCCGGTCCACCTGCTCCCTCAGCTCTCGTTCCTGCGCCCCGCTCAGCCGCCCCAGGGGCTCCACCGTCACCGTCGTCCGCCTCCCCTGCCGCCGCTGGTGCCAGACCCCGGCGACCACGCCGTCGACGAGCAGCACGGGATAGTTCCCCGCCTGGCCGCCCGCGAGGGCCCGCTGGTACGCGGCTCCGGGGAACATCCGCTCCCGCGGCTGCGCGGCGATGGCGTACGCGTCGAAGTACGGCAGCAGGCGCACCCCGCGTACGCCCTCCGAGGGGAAGCCGGTGTCACCCGCCATGACCCAGACGGGCGCCCCTTCGAAGTCGACCTCCTCGATCCCGCCGGAGGAGGCCAGGCCGGCGAAGAGATCGGCGGCCCAACTCTTCGGCCCGTCAACCCACTTGGCGAAATGCTGGGCGCTGCCCGCGTGCGGGACCTGGAAGAGCCGCTCAGAAGTCCCGTACGGTGATCCGCACCCCTGGCCGCAGGCCCCACCGCTCCATTGCCCCGGCCTCCGCCTCCAGCACGTGCCGGGCCCGGAACCTGGGCAGCCCGACCCGGTCCGGACGCATCGTCCGGACCGCCAGGACCCGTAACTTCCGGTCCAGGTAGGCGACATCGATCGCGAACCGCATGCCCATCGTGTGCACCGCGCTTGCGGGCGTCAGCAGTAGCGCACCTTCGATTCCGTCTCGGTCGAGCAGTCCGCGGCGCCGTGCCCGTACGGACTCGGCGAGCTCCAGTGGGACGGGTTCCGGGGTCTGCGGGGTGGTGAAGGTGGCCATGGCTGTGAAGTTAGCGGCCGGCGTCAAGCGGGTGTTCCGTGCGCGGTTCACCCGTGGGGAGGACCCCCGGGAACATGTCACCGAAGACCCCGCAAGTGGTCAGAAACCCCTGAATTCCTCCTCATCCCCTTTGTTCTCCTTGGATTCCGTTGTGATTCGGCCATGATCAGGCCCTGAATGAACGCCTCCGCACCTACCCCGGCGTTGTCGGGCGATTTCGGAGAGTAGTTATCTCACGCCGATGCACGCAGCATCACTTACGAAGGGTTATGGTGGAAACCCCCCCTCGGGCCGGTCCGTCTCCCCCCCACGGACCGGCCCGTTTTTTTGCCCGCTTCCGGGAGGGGGCCGGGTGTTTTCGCCCCCGCCGCCCCTACCCGTCCCATCCCGGGGCGCTGCCCCGAACCCCCGCCAGGGGCTCCGCCCCGGGCCCCGCGGGCTGCGCCCCCTGACCCCGGCCAGGGCCTGCGCCCCCGGGCTGCGCCCCCGGGCCCTGCCCCGCGGGCTGCGCCCCCTGACCCCGGCCAGGGCCTGCGCCCCCGGGCTGCGCCCCCGGGCCCTGCCCCCCCCCGGGCTGCGCCCGCGGATCCTGCCCCCCCCGGGCTGCGCCCGCGGACCCTGCCCCCCCCCGGGCTGCGCCCGCGGACCCTG
>NZ_BAAASJ010000038.1:0-1748 GCF_039532825.1 Streptomyces vastus | reverse complement strand
GCGAGTGATCGCTGCGGTGGCCTTGGCCAGGGCCAGTTCGAGACGGCTGCGCTGGCGGGTGGCGGGGTCGGAAGAGCGGGCGCGTTCCAGCCGCTTGTCGATCTCGGACCGGATCAGGTGCGGGTCGGCGATGATCGCGATGATGTGGTCCCAGACGACGGTGTCGAGGTAGTCGGCCCGGACGGGCTTGTTGGTGCAGACCCGCCCGCCCTCGTAGCGGTAGTCGTCGGAGCCCAGGCACCGGTAGTAGTAGATCTTTTTGCCGGAGGAGGTGGTGGTCGAGGTGCGGTAGTAGCCGTATCCGCAGCTCACGCAGGCCGACAGGCCCTGAAGGAGGGAGGGGACCTTGCTGTTGCGCGAGGCGAAGCGCTTGTTGTCGGCGAGTCGCTGGGCGGCGCGTTCGAAGGTCGCCGGGGTGATGAGCGCGGGGACGGGGATGGTGATCCACTCCTCGTGGGGCCGGTCCTCGTACTTGATCGCGCGTGGGGTGGTGCGGCCCTCCAGCCTCGCACGGCGGTTCAGCCCCGGGGACTCGTGGACGGTCCGGGTCTTGCCGAAGGCAGCCTGGCCGGCGTAGGCGGGGTTGCGGAGCATGCCCCAGACGACGCTGCGGTCCCAGCGGGTCTTGCCGGTGCGGGTCGGGGTGTTGCTGCTGGTGAGCCAGCGGGTCAGGTCCGCGATGGAGGCTGCGTCGTCGGTGTAGCGGCGGAACAGCTCGACCACCAGCGCCGCCTCGGACTCGACGATCTCGTAGGTGGCCCCGCACTCAGGGGTTTTGCGCAAGTAGCGGTAGCCGAACGGAGCGCCGCCCAGCACGTTGACCGATCCCGAGCGGGCCCGGTAGGTCTTCCCGCGCCGGTAGCGCTCCATCAGCTGGGCCTTCTCGTACTCGGCGAACATGCCCTGGAACTGGACCATCAGCTGGTCCTCGGGAGTGTCGCCGCGCGGGCCGCGCACGAACTCCACCCGGGTGCCGGCGCGGGCGAACTCCTCGATCAGCAGGGCCTGGTAGGCGAACTTACGGGCCAGGCGGTCCGGTGCGTAGCACAGCACCACGTCCACGCCGACCTGGGCGACCAGGTCCCGCAGCCGCTCCAGCGCGGGCCGCACCAGGGTCGCCCCGGAGTGGCCCTCGTCCTCGAACACCCACTCCTCGGGCAGCTCAAGATGCTGGCCGGCGGCGTGCGCGCGCAGGGCCGCGGTCTGCGAGCCGATCGTCTGGTCCTTCTTCTGCCGGGCGGAGGACACCCGGGCGTAGATCGCCACGCTGGTCATCGGACACTCCTGCCTGATCGCGGCCGGCCCGCACCCGGGTCCGCCGCTGCGGCACCAACACCAAGTAGGCCGCGGACAGGTCCGCTGCCGCGTGACGGTCGAAAACCGCTTCCGTCTCCACCAGCCGGCCCTTCACCTGCGGGGCCGGCCCTCCGGGACGCCTCGCTCAAGGAACTCCGCCAGGGCCCGGGCCACCACCGCGGAGATCGTCGCCTTATCCTCACGAGCACGTGCGCGCACCTGTCCCACCAGCGAGCCGGGCAGCTTGACGGTGAACACCACACTCGACTCAGGGACTTCGACTCGGCCAGCAGCCATGGCCTGCTCCAGATACCGGCGTGCCTGACGCACCGACACCCCGTACCTACTCGCCAACGTGCGGGCGGCTGCGGCCGCGGGCACCCCCGCTCCGGCCAGATCCGCGGCGGCGTTGACCCGCCGGGCGTACTCGACGCTATCGACACGATCACCAC
>NZ_BAAASJ010000037.1:0-28651 GCF_039532825.1 Streptomyces vastus | reverse complement strand
ACCTGCTGAACTGCTGGACCGGCATCTGCGCCACCTGCCACCAACCCCTGCCCACCAGGACCACACCAAGATCAAGACAGACCTAACGGAGTCCTACTAGTGGCCGTGGACCTTTCTTTCTACAAGTCGCCCATCTTTGAAGAAGCCCGCGACGAAGGCCGGGCACAGGGCCAGGCGCAGGGCCGGGCGCAGAGCCGCGCCGAGGACATCCTGGACGTCTTCGATGTGCGCGGCCTCGACGTCCCCGAACCAGTCCGCGAGCGCATCACCAACTGCGACGACCCCGAAACCCTGCGCCACTGGCACCGGCGGGCCGTCATCGTCCGCTCCGCCGACGAGATCTTCACGGACGAGTAGCCACGGAGGTCTGCGGAGACCCCTGCCCGACGGCGCTACTCGCGGCCGGGCGGGGCCGGGCGCAGAGCCTGGCCGAGGACTCTGGCCAGGGCACCCTCTGGAAGAGGCCATAGCACCCAGGCCGATCACGGAAATGAGCGGATCCCCCGTCCCGAGCAGACTCCTGATGCCTTGCGCGCCGCCCTCGCCGTCGTCGATCCCGGCCGTCTGGAGGAGATGCAGAACACGAAGGACGAAGCCTTCGCCAAGGCCGTCGAGTGGCAGTCCCTGAGTCCTGTACGGAGCTGGGTCCTCGCCTGGGCCAGAGACGTCGAGATCGCCCGCCGTCCCAAGCTGTCCGCCCGCCATGCTCAGGCGAAGAGCAATTTGGTCCCTCGGCCACGGCGGGATCAGAGCCGTCGCCCGTGCCGCCGGCGTCCGCGAGGCCACAGTGTCTGCCGGAGTGCGGGAACTCGACTCCGGTCAGGCTCCGTTGGGACGTATCCGGTGGGCCCCGTCGCCGCACCACCCCCTCGCCGCGCCCCGCGCTCGCGCGGGCACCACGCAGCGACCGCGGCTACGACCACGACAAGTACCGCCGTCTCGTCTGGGATCTCGGTGTGAAGCCACTGACCGCCCGCCGGGGCACCGAGCACGGCTCCGGCCTGGGCACCCAACGCTGGGTCGTGGAGCGCGCGTTTGTCCACCTGCACTGGTTCCGCCGCCTGCGGATCCGCTGGGAGATCCGTGACGACATCCACAAGGCCTTCCTCACTCTGGGATGCGCACTCATCTGCTGGCGACGCCTGAACTCAGGTGTCGCCCGCTAGTTCTTCTGCAGGGTGCGGGTGACACCCGCGATGACTGCGGTCGTCAGCACCCAGCCGAAGGCGATCAGCAGGTAGGCCAGCCACTGGAGGCTGCCGTTCGACCAGTACCAAGCCGTGCGCTGACCCAGACCACCGATGGGGATCAGGAGGTCGAGCGTGTAGACGAGGGGCTGGAACGGGGCGCCTTCGCCTCGTTTGACCGGGTTGGGGGAGTGAGTGCCGAAGGACAGTGTGCCCAGTAAGGTCAGCGCGAGGAGCCAGACGCCGGCCAGCCAGGGGCGGTAGCCATAACCGACGGTCACGTCGAGCAGGTGCCCCCACACACGCGCGGCCGGGGGCAGAGTTTGACGCCGATTGCGCTGTTTGGCCAGGAGTACGCGGCGGGCGTCGTGGTCGTGGCCGGCCTTCCGATACCAGCTCGCCAACTGCTCATAGGGCTGGGGGTTGTAGCCCGGGCCGCGTCGTATCCACGCCACGCGGCGGGCCACGGAGTCCCGCCGTCCCACTGCCTCCCGCCGCTCACCTGCCTCGTCCACCTTGATGGAGCCGTAGACGAAGCCGTCCAGCTCCACCACGTCCGGCCAGCTGTGGTCGCTGTCGTGGAGGTAGGACACCTGCGCGCCCCGCAGGTCCACGGTGCCGGACGGTGGCCGGGCAAGGGTGAAGTCGAAGTCGACAGCCTGCATCCGTAGGGCGACCAATGAGGGACCGCGGCCATCGGGCGGCCCGTTCAGGACAGCTCCTTCGAAAGTCAGGTCGTCCGAGATCCGGGTGCCCCGCAGCCGTACGGTCCCGTTCGCGATGAACCCGTCGGAGAAGTCGAGCGTCGAGGCCACAGCGTTGTCCAGGGCAAGCGCCACCCCGCGCTGGCTGGGGCGTTCCAGTAGTGCGCCCCGCATGTGCAGTCCGCCTGGCAGCTGTGCCCCCATGAAACGGAGTTCACCGTGCGCGACGAATCCGTCCTGGCAGTAGAAGCCGCCCTCCGCGACCAGTCCGCCAGCGGACACCGCCCATTCCTCGGGTGCGGTGATCTCGGCGCCGTTGAGGTTCACGGCGCCGCTCACGTGGGCGTTGATGAGCGACAAGGCGGTCACCCTGCGGTGGAAGGGCGAGGCAGAGCCGCTTTCGAGGCGAGAGCGCCGCAGGTCGAGGCGTCCCTCGATACGGATCAATCCGGCTTCCACGCCCGGCACTCGGCTGCCCACGATCGCAATTGACTGGGTCGACGCTCCGGAGAGGTCCACGTCCTGCTCGAACCAGCAGTCCTCGAGCCAGAGGGCGTGAGCGATCTGCGCGCCGGCCAGGTTGAGGTGCCCGGATATCCTCGCCCCGGCGAGCCTCAGACATGCGACGGCGCCCGGCTGCGCGGTGTTCGCGCCCTGGAGGAGCGCCACGATCGCGGCGGCCCGAACCGTCCGCCCGGGGCCCCACTGCCCACCCTCGGCGACACGGTCCTCCTCGGGCACACCTGTGCGCAGATCCACGCGGCGTCCCTCGGGGAACGCATCCCACAGCTCACGCTCCGGTGAAGTCAACTCGTCGTATGAGAGCACTCGTGCAGAGTAGTGATCTTCCCTCGCACTCGCCCTGCCCTACCTCGCGCAGATCGGAGGGTGGCCCATTCTGTCAGGAGTTCTAAGAGCGACCCCAGCGGAGTTCGGCCCGCCTCTCAGTAGCCGGGCGGGATCTGGTCCTGCGGCCCGTCAGCCACCTCCGCCGCGCCTTCTTCCATCTGCGTCTGCGCCCTCTTGGCCACCGCCGGGTCGGTCGAGTCCGAGACCAGCTCCGCGATGCGCAGGGTGCACTCCCACTTCGTCAGCCGGCCTTTGATCACCACCAGATATGACTCCTGGTCGGCGAAACGGTACACGTGGCGCCACTGCTCGACGATATTTTTGCTCGGTACGTACGTGTGGACGACAGCACGGAGCTACTCCAGTGCCTGGTCCTTCGTTTCCAGCGCACGGCAGATGAACTCAGTCCTGTACACGTCATTTTGGTACTGCACGATCACGGCCCAGTTGCCCATGCTCACTCCCCCTCGACGCCGTCGCCAGTCAGCCACAGCTCAACCGCCGGGACAAGTGCGATGCATCGAACCGTGGACCTGGTGCGCGCCGCCTACGTCACTGAAGTCAGCACCCCGATCTTGTCGATGCGGTGTTCGGGGTTGCCCTTGTCGTCGCGCCAGAAGTTTCCGGCCGCGTTGTCCTCGGGTGTCGCGCAGGTGGAGATGGTGATCACGGCCTCGGTGGGCCGGAGGCCCGGGGAGCCGGGGACGGCGGCCCGTTGTTCGGCCAGGGAGCGCTCGGAGCGGAAGGACGTGCTTCTGGTGTCGGTGATCTCGTACTTGTAGGCCTTCCCGCCAGCCGTGATGGTCACCGTGTCACCCTCGTCGAGAGTTGGAAGCTCGCGCAGGGGCCCGCCGGCGGAGAGGCGATGGGCCGTGACGAGGTAGTTCCCGACCTCGCCGGGGCCGACGCCGCCGCTGCTGCCGTACGGGCTGGCGGCGACGCCCTCGTTCTGGATGCGTGTCCCCGGCCAGTCGTCGGTCGTCCCCTCGTAAGGCACGACGCGCAGGTCCTGGAGGCCGATCTCCGGGATGGTCAGCGATGCGGTCTGGCCCCGGGTGCTGGGCTTGGAGGGAGTCGGTGTGGGAGAAGGGCTCTCACGTGAGGGCTCGGCAGGGGTGGTCGTCGGCTCGGCCACCGTGGACGGCGGACTCGGGGCGCGCGCATCGGCGCCCGCGTCCGCTCCGCCGGTTGAGCAACCGACGAGCACGGCGATGACAGCGCCCGAGAGCGCGACGGAGAAAGCTCGGGAAAGGGACACGGCACTCGGGACCGGTAGCCGGGAGTCAACACAGTGAACAACGCCCAGAACGGACCGGGCGTTCCCCGCTCTCGGCCCCGCCAGAAGGCCAACGTGAAAAAGCGTGAACACTCTCCCAGAGAGTGTTCACGCTTTTCGCAACGTCGGCGCCGATTGAGCCGGGGCCGTCATGAACCGGATGCCCGGCGACTACGCCGAGGCCCTGGGATCTGGTGGGAGCAATCACACGGCCGTAACGGTGGTTGGGCATGACCGGTGTGACGATTCCGCCGCTTGGAGGGTGCAAGTGCTGGGCGACTCGCCGCAGACGGTCCAATGCTCGCGTCGATAAGACAAGGCACTCCTATGGTCGCGACATCACTGTGAAAGCGCTGCCGCCTTGGCGTGCGTCGCATGGATATGGAGGTCCGGTTGCGAAAGAGACGCATCACATCTGCCACCGCGGGCTGGTGGCTTCGGGTCGGAATTGCCCTGCTCGGAGTAGTCATTGCGGCCGGGCTGTCGACATCGATGGCTGTGGCGTCGCCCACGCCACCAGTTCCCGGCCAGACGGAACCGTTTGTCCAAGTCTCCAAGAATCGCTCGGACAACGTCTCCGACAATCGCTCGGACAGCGTGTCGAGTGCGAGAACCGAGTCATCGGAATCGACAGCCGAGCCGTCGCCCACGCCACCACCCCCCAGCCAGACGGGGGACACCTTCGTCACCAATTCTGGCTCGAACACCGTCTCGGTGATCGACAGCACCGCCAACACCGTCACCGCCACCATCCCCGTCGGCAACAACCCGACGGGCGTGGCGGTCACCCCGGACGGCACCCGCGCCTTCGTCACCAATTCTGGCTCGAACTCCGTGTCGGTGATCGACACCACCGCCAACACCGTCACCGCCACCATCCCCGTCGGCAACAGCCCGACGGGCGTGGCAGTCACCCCGGACGGCACCCGCGCCTACGTCACCAACGTCGGCTCGAACTCCGTGTCGGTGATCGACACCACCACCAACACCGTCACCGCCACCATCCCCGTCGACTTCGGACCGTATGGCGTGGCGGTCACCCCGGACGGCGCCCGCGCCTACGTCACCAGTGCTGGTGGCTCGGACGTGTCGGTGATCGACACCACGACCAACACCGTCACCGCCACCATCCCCGTCGGCGACAGCCCGACGGGCGTGGCGGTCACCCCGGACGGCACCCGCGCCTACGTCACGAATAATGGCTCGAACTCCGTGTCGGTGATCGACACCAGCACCAACACCGTCACCGCCACCATCCCCGTCGGCAACAACCCGGCGAGCGTGGCGGTCACCCCGGACGGCACCCGCGCCTACGTCACCAACGTCGTCTCGGACACCGTGTCGGTCATCGACACCAACACCAACACCGTCACCGCCACCATCCCCGTCGGCAACAGCCCAATGGGCGTGGCAGTCACCCCGGACGGCACCCGCGCCTACGTCACCAACCTCGACTCGGACACCGTGTCGGTCATCGACACCAACACCAACACCGTCACCGCCACCATCCCTGTCGGCGACAGCCCGTTTGGCGTGGCCATCGCAACCTCCTGAACAGGGCGACGAGGAGGGAGGCGTTCTCAGCCCTCCATCGGTCCCCCCTCCGGTGCGTCAGCAACTTGCTGACGCACGGGTCGGGGCGTCGCCTCCCAGCGCGTGGCGGTACGTGCCGGCCTGACGCCGCGCCGCTCTGCGGGCGTTGATGCCGTCGTCGCTCGACGTGACGGTCGCCGTGCCGCCGCTGACCGTGTGCCCCCTCCGCAGGAGGCCAACGTGAAAAGCGTGAACACTCTCCGGGAGAGTGTTCACGCTTTTCGCAACTGGTCCCCCCGGGAGAGGGGACCAATAGTGAAGGTCAGTGAAGAACCCCCGCACCCGCCCCCTTCTGGCGGGCCGGCTCGACGGGGGTCGGGGTCGCGTTGGCGTTCATCACAAAGGAAACCGCGCCGAGCCCGGCGGCCGCCACGGCAGCGGCAGACACCAGCGCGGTGCGCCGTCTCCGGAGGGACCGGCGGTGGGAAGTGGATGCCACGGATGAGTCCTTACGTGGTTCAGGTGCACGCGATGCGGACCGTGCACGAGGTTCTGGGAGCCCCGCGCGAACGGGGCTCCTGGCTCATCTGTGGTCACGGGTTCAAGAAAGGTTGCCGTCAAGTGGCGGCGACAGGGCGGGTGTTGACCTCATCCCCGGCCGAAGCCCCCCGCCGGCGCCTCGCCCGCCGTCACCGTCGCGATCTCCTCCGCCGAGCCCAGTTCGCCGCCGGCCGCCAGGCCTCCCGTGCTCGCGCCCGAGGTCTCGCCGCCCGCGTACACCGCGTACTCCTCCCCGCTCTCGATCGCGTCACCGGAGTAGACGAGGTTCTCGATCGACTTCGAGGTGACGTACGAGGCCACGACCTCGCCGTCGGCGTCGACGATGTGGAGGGTCGTGCCCGCCTCCACCGGCGAGTCGAGTGTGGCCGAGACCCAGCCCTGCGCGGACTCGGTGTCGGGGGCGACGGCCATGCCCGCGCTGCCGGCGGCGAGGAGGGTGCCGCCGCTCACGGTGAAGCTGCCGTTGACGTCGAGGGCGCCGTTGCCGCCCTGTTCCGGGCCGTTGACGACGACCGTGCCGCCGGTGATCTCGGCGGTGCCGTTGGAGTCGAAGCCGTCGCCTTCGGCGTTGATGACGAGGGTGCCGCCGGTGACCTTCGCGGTGTAGTCGCCCGTCTCACTGCCACCGCCGCCTCCGGGTCCACCACCGGGGCCGCCCCCCTGCCCGCCGCCGCTGTCCGACGTGGTCGTACCGCCCGACGCGTTGATGCCGTCGTCGCTGGACGTGACGGTCGCCCTGCCGCCGCTGACCGTGATGTCCTTCCCTTCGAGTCCCTCGGTCGACGCCGTGACCTTCAACTCGCCCTTGCTGACGACCAGTTCACCGTCCGCGTGCACACCGTCGTCCCCGGCCGAGACGGTGACGCCGGCGCCGCTGACGTGCACGGCTGCCTCACTGTGGACGGCGTCGGCGGACGACTCCACGTCGACGGTGCCGCCCTCGAGAACGGTGATGACCCCCGACTTCAGCCCGTGCGCGGAGGAGTCGTCGGCGGCCTCGCTCGTGACGTCCAGCGCGCCGTCCGTGACCACGAGATCGGTGACCGCGTCGACGCCGTCGCCTTCGGCGGTCACCGCGACCGTGCCGCCGTCGACGGCGACATAACCGGCATCCGGGTCCTCGGAGTTGTCGGCCTTGAGCCCGTCGCCCTTCGCGGTGACGGTGACCTCGCCACCGTTCACGACGAGGTAGTTCTTGCCCCGGATGCCGTCGTCCACGGCGTCGACCGTGACCGTCCCGGAGGCGATGACCAGGCCGTCCGTACTCGCGATCCCGTCGTTGCCGTTGCCGTGCACGGTGAGCGTTCCGCCGCCCGCGACGGTGAGGTCGCCGGCGCTGTAGAGGGCAGCGTTGGCCTCGGCGTCCTCGGCGTACGAGTCGGTGTCGCCGAGCGTGTTCTCGCTGCCGTCGGCCAGGAGGACGACGAGCTTCTCCGCCTCGGTGGCGGCGATCGCCGCGCCGGAGGAACTGGAGATGTCGACCCCGTCGAGAACCAACTTCACAGTCGCGTCAGGGGCGTTGACGGCCACCTGACCGTCACTGAGGCTCCCGCTGAGCCGGTACGTTCCACCGGCGTTGATCGTCACCGTGGCCCCGTCGACCGTGACCCCGTCCCCCTCGGCGGAGGCGGACTCGCCGTCCAGTTCGATGTCCACGGCCTCGGACTCATCCCATTCCGCGTCACCGTCCTCGGCATGGTCCGCCTTGTTGTCGGCGAGGACGGCGGCGGCGGTCTGCGTCCCGTCCGCGACGCCGCCCGACGAGCTCGAACTCGAACCCGAGCCGGACGAGGAGCCGCTGTCACCGGACGAGCACCCGGCCAGCGCCGCCGTGGCCAGCACGACCGAGGCAAGGGCGCCCGCCATCTTCGTACGCAGCGGCCGTGCCGTTCTCATGCCCGCGCGCCTGCTTCGGCCGATCATCGTGTGCTTGCTCATGCGAGGCTCCCGTGGAGTGCGGTGGGAAAGTGGCGCCGCAGGACGGGCAGCCAGCGGTTGGCGGGGAGTTCGGGGCGCAGGGCGGCGAGCCCGGTGCCGTACTTCGACACGGGACACGGCCGGTGCCCCAGCGACCAGAGCAGCCGGTCGGCGCCCGAGCCCGCCCGGCCCGACTTGGTCTCGACGATGGCCCGGTCGTCGGTCCGCAGGGCGGTGCCGTCGGGCAGGGTCCAGGTCAGCCCGGTGTCGACGGTGAGCCGGCTCCCGGTGTCCGGGAAGAACAGCGTCGTACGCCGGTAAAACGTGGTCAGCGTGGGGACGAAGCGGAAACCCCCGGAGTTGATCCCGGCCTCGGCGAGCACCGTGTCGGCGTACGCCCGAGCCTCGCCCCCGAGCCGCCTGAAGTCCCCTTCGTACGGGATGCGTTGCTTGACTGTGGTGCCACGCGGCCCGCGCGTCTTGATCTCGAAGAAGTGCTGACCGGAATCGAGATACGAACGGATGCGGAGCTTGAACCGTCGCCTGCGGCGGCGCGCGGCTGCCAGATACCCGTCCATCGCGGGGGTGTCGAAGTAGACGGACCGGTATCCGAACTCCCGCTGTCCTACGCCCATTTCGAGCACCCGTACGTCGTCGTCCAGTCCCCCGAGCACGAAGGGCAGGTCGGCGACCGGGAGCATGTACTTGCGGTCCAGGCGGGTGAGCAGCCCGGCCCGCTCGACGAGTTCGTCCAGGCCGATCGGCCGCAGCGCGGCCACGACGGGATCGATCGCGGCGGTCATGACCGGACCCCTTGTGCAGAAGGCGACTTGAGCTCCTTCTCGGGAACCCGCGCACCGGTGCCGGACACGACGTACCGCACTTCGACGCGCGTCGTGTCATTGACGAGATCGATGTCCTTCACCGACAGGTTCACCACCCGCCCGCCGAGCAGGACTTCGAGGTGCGAACGGAGGGCGTCCTCATCGGTGTACGCGGAGTCGAGGCGCAGGCTCTGCTGCCGGTGGCGCGGGAACAGCCGGGGGTGATCGCCGACGTAGAGGGTGACGACGATGAGCGCCATCAGTCCGGTGTTCAGCAGGGTCACCGTTTCCGGCAGCCCGGCGAGGAGGCCGATGGCCAGCGCGGAGAAGTAGTACGCGATCTCGTGCTGCGCTATCTCGTACGACCGCAGCCGGATGATCGACAGAACCCCGAACAGCCCCATTCCAAGGCCGATCCCCACCGAGGCGGAACTGAGGGACATCGCCACGGCAAGTACCCCGACGTTCACGCCGAGGAAGGCGGCGACCAGGTCGCGCCGGTGGTGACGCGGGAAGTACACGGCGAGGGTGAGGACGGCGATGGCAACCAGGTCGGCCCCGACAAGTACCAGCTGCTTCATGGCCGTCGCCTCTTCCCGGGTCTCTGGTCATCTGCGGTGGATACGCTCATGACCACACGATCGGTGGGCCGGCTGTGAGGTTCCTTTTGGTTTTCTTAAGGCGGCTTGAGAAGTACGCGAGGCGGATGTGAGGTGAACTACTCGCAACCGGGGCAACGGAGGTAACGGGGGCCGGGCGGAAAACCGCTCGCTCGTCAGCACGTACTCAGGGCACCATGCGCCCATGCCCCACGCCGGACCGCCGACCTCAGCCGTACGCGTGCCCACACCGATCGCCGAACTGGCCGGAGACCGGCCGCTGTTGCCCGTATGGCAGAACCAATTGGGCGGCCTGACCTTCCGGATAGGCGACGACGGTCAGGGACGGCTGTTCGCCAAGTGGGCGCCGATGGGCTCCGGCCTGGACCTGCCCGCCGAAGTGGAACGGCTGCGCTGGGCCGGGGACTTCACGCCCGTACCCCGCGTCCGGGAGTACGGAGCCAACGATGACGGAGCCTGGCTCGTCACGTACGGGCTGGCCGGAGAGAGTGCCATCAGTCCCCGGTGGCAGGCGGATCCCGTCACGGCCGTACGAGCCCTGGGGGCAGGGCTGCGAGCAATGCACGAGCAACTGCCCGTGGTCGACTGCCCGTTCAGCTGGTCCGTCGAGCACCGTCTGGAACGCGCCCGGCGATCAGGCCTCGACGTACCCTCGGACCTGCCCGAACCCCCGCCGGTCGACCACCTCGTCGTCTGCCACGGCGACCCGTGCGCCCCGAACACCCTGCTGCACGACGACGGTTCCTGGTCCGCCCACGTGGACATGGGCGCCCTGGGCCTCGCCGACCGCTGGGCCGACCTGGCCGTAGCCACCTGGAGCACCGAGTGGAACTACGGCCCGGGCTGGGACAACACCCTCCTGGACGCGTACGGCATCACTCCCGACCCGGAGCGGACGGAGTTCTACCGGCTTTTGTGGAGCGTTACCTGAGCTTGCAGCCGGCAGGCGGTTGATAGCCGGCGCTTGATAGCCGGGGTGTGCTCGTAACCGACGGATCAGCTCCTCTTGAACTCCACCGGGCCGCCGTCCTCGTGACCCACCGCGCCCGCCTCGGCGGAGGGCTGGTTGTAGAACACCATGTCGTCGTCGGACCTGACCTTTTGGCCGCGCGCCAGGTCTCCGGGGTGAAGGTCAGTTCGTCACCATCCCGCCGGTGAGAATCGCGCACTCGTACTTCCATGCAGAGCAAGGCAACTTCGCAGCAATTGCTTTCACCGGCACCGCTGTAGCTACTCTTCCGCCAAAAAAACCACGCCCCGGTCATCAACCAACGTCGCCCCTCTCGCCCTTCGGGCGCGCCGCCCGCCGTGCGAACAATCGGCTGTATGCGTGGAAAACTCATACCCGCTGCGTCTACCACTCAACAATCCCCGCCCCGCCCCAACGCACCCTGCCCCGCGCATGCACGCGCATCCAGCCAAGATCACTCCCCGACAGGTTCGCCTGCACGCACCGAGCGCGTACGGCGCAGCGGGTCCGGAACCTGGGGGAAGGTTCCGGACCCGTGGCGCGCGAGCCGTACGTCCGTCAGCCTGTGCCCGTGTTCGTCGCCTCCGGGTCCACGCCCACCGTGATGGTGCCGATGACGCCCTTGGCGATGTCGCCCTTCTTGTACTTCAGCTTGAGCAGACCGCCCGTCGTGCCGCTCTGGTCGTAGATCGTGTCCTCTTCGAGCGTCGTGCGCTCCGTCGTCGACGTCGAGTACGGCTCGACCTCGGCGGAGGCGAGCACGGACTCCTCGTCGAAGAAGAACTGGCCGGTGTGGCAGGTATTGCCGCCCTCATAACCGGCGTCGGTCCACTCGCCGTTGACGTGCACCTTGGTGTGGATGTGGACACAGCGACCCCGGTACCAACCCGGGAAGATCGTCTTGAAGGTGACGAAGCCCTGCTTGTCCGTCCGCCAGGTGCCGCGCAGATAGCGCTCCTCGTCGGTCGGCTCCTCGTGGACGCCACCGCCACCGCCCTCCGGCGGGGAGCCCGTCGGCGTACCGGACGGGACATCGGAGGGGGTGCCGCTGGGCCGCGTACCGCCGCCACCGCCACCGGTGGAGGCGTCCTCGTAGCCGGAGTAGATGCCCAGCGCGTCGCAGTGCCAGATGTCGACGGCCGCGTTCCGAACCGGCTTGCAGCTCTCGGAGTCGATCACCTTGATGCGGAGGGTCATGGGGATGCCCTCCTTGTCCTCGGTGATGTCGCGGCGGATCTTGTCCGCGTCGATGTAGTACGGGCCCTCGGTGGTCTCGGAGGTGAGCTTGTAGCACTCCTCCGCAGCGCTGCCGGCGGCCTTCGCGGTGGCCCCCTCGCCCATGCCGGTCGTCTGGCCCGCGTTCGCGGTCGCGGCGATACCGCCGCCGACGCCCACCGCGGCCACGGCCGCGCCACCCGCCACGACGACCTTGCGTCGCGTCATGTTCCGTTTGTGCTTCGGCTGCTGAGTCTTGTGAGTCTCGGTCCCAGTCATGGGCAGGACGTTAGGGACGGTGCCTGTCAGCAACATGGGTACGGACTGTGGGATTCCACGTGGCTCTCACAGGTTGCCCGTACACGCGAAAGCGGCCTGGTGAAGGCCGGTGCGGTATCCGCGCCCCTGTCGGGGGCCGCAGGCCCCTCAACAGGGGCGCGGGGAACTGCGCGACCGGCCCCCACCGGCCCGCAGCCGAATCACTGCACCTCCAGCGGAGCTACTTCGGCTTCCGTACCGAAAGGTGCAGCTCCCGCAGCCGCGCCTCCTCCAGCTCCGTCGGCGCGCCCATCATCAGGTCCTGGGCGTTGCCGTTGAGCGGGAAGGCGATCGTCTCGCGGATGTTGGGCTCGTCGGCCAGGAGCATCACGATCCGGTCGACGCCCGGCGCGATGCCGCCGTGCGGGGGCGCGCCGAAGCGGAACGCGCGGAGCATGCCCGCGAACTCGCGCTCGACGGTCTCCGCCTCGTAGCCCGCGATACCGAAGGCCTTCAGCATGATGTCCGGCTCGTGGTTCCGGATCGCGCCGGAGGACAGCTCGACACCGTTGCAGACGATGTCGTACTGCCAGGCCAGGATGTCGAGGGGGTCCTGCGTCTCCAGGGCCTCCATACCGCCCTGCGGCATCGAGAAGGGGTTGTGGGAGAAGTCGATCTTCCCCGTCTCCTCGTCCTTCTCGAACATCGGGAAGTCGACGACCCAGCAGAAGCGGAAGACGTCCTCCTCGAAGTGACCCGAGCGACGAGCCGCCTCGACCCGCACCGCACCCATGATCTTCGAGACCTCGTCGAACTCACCCGCACCGAAGAACACCGCGTGACCGGCAGCGAGAGACAGCCGCTTCGTCAGCTCCGCGACGTTCTCCTCCGTCAGGAACTTCGCGATCGGGCCGGTGAGCGAGCCGTCCTCGGCGACCCGCACCCACGCCAAGCCCTTCGCACCCTGCGAGACGGCGTAGTCACCGAGCTGGTCGAAGAACTTACGGGGCTGCGAGGACACGTCCGGCACCGGCAGCGCCCGTACATGCTTGCCCGCGAAGGCCTTGAACTCCGAGCCCTCGAAGATGTCGGTGATGTCGGCCAGCTCCAGCTGGGCCCGCAGGTCCGGCTTGTCGGAGCCGTACTTCAGCATCGCCTCACGGAACGGGATACGCGGGAAGGGGGAGGTGACATGGCGGCCGTTCCCGAACTCCTCGAACAGCTCCGTCATCAGCTGCTCGATCGGCTGGAACACGTCCTCCTGCTCGACGAAGGACATCTCCACGTCGAGCTGGTAGAACTCGCCCGGCGAACGGTCGGCGCGCGCGTCCTCGTCGCGGAAGCATGGCGCGATCTGGAAGTAGCGGTCGAAGCCGGAGATCATCAGCAGCTGCTTGAACTGCTGCGGGGCCTGCGGAAGTGCGTAGAACCTGCCCGGGTGCAGACGGGACGGGACGACGAAGTCGCGGGCGCCCTCGGGCGAGGTGGCGGTGAGGATCGGGGTCGCCAGCTCGTTGAAGCCGAGGGCCGTCATCTTGCTGCGGATGGCGGAGATGACCGCCGTACGCAGCATGATGTTGCGGTGCATGCGCTCGCGGCGCAGGTCCAGGAAGCGGTACTCCAGGCGCCGCTCCTCGTTCACACCGTCCTCGGTGTTGATCGTGAAGGGCAACGGGGCGGCGGCGCCGAGTAGCTCGACCTCGCTCACCTCGACCTCGACCTCACCGGTCGGCAGGTCCGGGTTGATGTTCTCGGCACCGCGCGAGACAACCTTGCCGTCGACGCGGACGGTCGACTCCTTGGAGAGCTTGTCCAGCGCCTCGTACGCGGCCGTGCCGGGGCGGGCGACCAGCTGCGTGATGCCGTAGTGATCGCGAAGATCGATGAAGAGGATGCCGCCCAGGTCGCGCCGATTGTGCAGCCAGCCGCTCAGCCGGACGTCGCTGCCGACGTCAGAGGCGCGGAGCTCGCCGCAGGTGTGGGACCTGTACCGATGCATCGTCGTTCATCCAGTCTTCGCGGATCGGGGTCTGTGTGTCACGGCCTATGTCACGGCCTGTGTTGTCACGTTCTGTGTTTCACGTGAAACACAGACCCAAGCGTACCGGGGAGCCAAAGCCCGCCTCCCCACCATTACGGGTGGGTCACGACCATCACGGGCCTGTCACGGTCCGACCCTCCGAAGGGTGGCCTTTTCACCTTTAGTGGCTTCTCACGATCACCTCTTCCTACAGTGGCCCAATGCGCACTGGTGAGCCCCTGCCCGCCGTGGGGGACGTCCTGGCCGCCCTCGCGACCGGCCTGTGGCGTTGGGACAACGCGGCCGAACTGGTCACTCTGGATGCCGAGGCCGCACGGCTGCTCGGACTTCCCTCCGAGCCGATCACACTGTCGGAGGCCGGCGCCCGCGCCCGCTTCCACCCGGTCGACTGGAACGAGGTCAAACCGGTCGTCCAGCTGGCCGCCTCCGAGGGCACCATCGCCGAACTCCGGATGCGGGTCATGGACGGTCAGGGGCGCGTACTGCGTACGGTACGCAGCCGCTCCAAGCCGTCGTACGACACTGAATCGCGCTCCTACCAGCTGGTCGGCACCCTTCAGGAGGTCTCGGAGCCACCGCCGGGCGCCGCCGCCCGCACCCCCGTCACCGGCGACTGGCGCCGCTCCCGCGAGGCGTTCCTGCTGGACGCCGGGCGCGCACTGGCAGAGGCCCGCTCCACGGAGGAGGTGCTGCGGGTCGCGGCCGGCCTGTCGATGCCCGGCTTCTCACCGGACGGCCTGGCCGTCTACGGCACTCAGGGCGACCGGCTGACGCTCATCGGCCACCACGGGCACCAGTCCGACGACGAGGGACCGTCCTCCGCGATGTCCGTGGACACGGACCATCCGGCTGCGGAGGTCGTACGCACCGGCCGTGCCGTCTATCTCTCCTCCCCGAAGGACTACCGGAAACGCTTCCCCGCCTGGTGGCCGCTCGCCCAGGGTTTCGCCCGGCAGTCGTGGGCGTTTCTGCCGCTCGTCGTCGCGGGCCGCACGATCGGCGCGTGGATGGCGGCCTTCACCTACCGCGTCTCCTTCACCCCCGACGAACGCTCCGTCCTCACCACCGTGGCCCGCATGCTCGCGCAGGCCCTCTCACGCGCCGGTGCCGCCGAGTCCGAACGCGAGCTGACGGACGGCCTCCAGCGCTCGATGCTGCCCAACCTCGGGCCGCAGATCCCGGGCATGACGGTGGCCGCGCGATACGTGCCCACCGGTGGCGGGCTCCAGGTCGGCGGCGACTGGTACGACATGATCCCCCTCCCCGGGGGCACCTCCCCGACCCAGCCC
Source organism: Streptomyces vastus (assembly GCF_039532825.1). Classification (NCBI taxonomy): domain Bacteria; kingdom Bacillati; phylum Actinomycetota; class Actinomycetes; order Kitasatosporales; family Streptomycetaceae; genus Streptomyces; species Streptomyces vastus. Next base: position 13,407 of record NZ_BAAASJ010000037.1, on the reverse strand, counting down.
GGAGGAGGCAGATTCGCCCTCGTCATCGGCGACGTCCAGGGCCACGACGTACGCGCCGCCGGGCTGATGGGCCAGCTGAGGATCGCGCTCAGGGCGTACGCCTCCGAAGGACACCGCCCGGACGCCGTTCTGTCGCGCGCCTCGCGCTTCCTGTACGGGATGACGTCCGACGAGGAGGCCGCCGACCTGCGCTTCGCGACCTGCCTGTACGTGGAGGTCGACCCCGCGACCGGCGTACTGGACATCGCTCGCGCAGGGCATCCGGACCCGGCGATACGGATGGCAGACGGGACCGTGCTGACCCGGCCGACCGCGGGCGGACTCCCGCTCGGCATCGACCCGGACGCGGACTATCCGACGACACGGCTCGCCCTGGAACCCGGCGAGACCATGCTGATCTGCACGGACGGACTCATCGAGACCGGCGGGCACGACCTCGACACGGGCTGGCTCAGGATCCGCAAGATCCTGGAGAGCCACGACGGCGAGCAGAGCGACCTGGAGGCGCTGGCCGACGCACTGGTCCAGGCCGTGCACGGGCCCTCCTCGCACCACATGACCGGACCGCTGGTGGACCGCCGCGAGGACGACATCGCGGTTCTGCTGCTGTGCCGGCAGGGGGAGGGCTGCGGCTGCGGCGAACCACTGCCGGCACGGACGTCGGTACGACGCACCGTGCTGACCGTGGCACAGGCGGAGCCCGAGCGGGTCGCGGACGCCCGCAACCAGCTCCGGGAACTGCTGCACGACTGGGCGTCCGACGACCAGATCGACTCGGCGGTGCTCCTGGTCTCGGAGATGGTCACGAACGTACTCGTGCACACGGACGCCGAAGCGCTGCTCGTCGCCGAGATGACGGGCGAGGCGGGCTCCCGCCGGATCCGGGTCGAGGTCACCGACCGGAGCGACGCCCTGCCCCACAAGCGTCAGCCCGGAGAACTGGCGTCCTCCGGGCGGGGCTTGATGCTCATGGAGCTGCTCTCGGACGCCTGGGGAGTGGACCCGCGGGGCGAGGGCAAGAGCATCTGGTTCGAGCTCTACGAACCGGACGGCACCGGCGATCTCGTCGAGACGATCACCGGTACGTGATCAGAGGTACTGACCGTCGTCGGCGCCTGTCGCCGACACCGGCCGCACCTTGACCGCGACGACGTTGGAACAGTTGACCAGCACCGTCCCGCTGTCGACGCCGACGCGGCCGTTCAGCTCGAAGCGCAGGGTGGTCCCCTGGTCCAGCGCCAAGGTGACGCTGTCCACCGCCGACTCCAGCGACTCGTAGTCACGGCTCCTGACGGCCAGCGACTCCCCGACGACGGGATGGAACACGAGGTGGAGCTCCGGATTCTCCTGCGCCATGCCCGTCGTCCTTCCGTTCCGTACGCCGGTTAGGGAAACCGGCGATTCTCCGGAGCATTGACGGTGTCCTCGGGGGCTCCGGGCAGCCGCGTCGCTGCTCTGGCGCCCCTGCGTCTCCCAACCGTCAGGAGCCGTCTCTTGCACAACCCCGCGCCCAGCCCGGCCGCCGCTTCGCCGGCCGACGGTGACTGTTCTGGCCATCGCCGACGGCATCGCAACGCCGCGACGCACGGCTGCACCCAACCGCGCGCGACTCACCGTCAGCGACTCGGCGCCCCTCACACTTGCTCGCTGTCCAGGGCATCCGAACCAGTCGCCGGTGACTGCGACTTCGGCCGCGTCGTCGACGGCAAGCTGCTCACCCGCCCGGTCTGGCGCCTGCTCACGGTGTCGCCCCATGTGGCGGAAAGCATCGCGAGCGTGCTCGGAGCCGAGCCGCAGCGGCGATTGGCCAACGGCTTGGAGCAGTTCGAAGTCGTAGCCGAGAAGGCCAGTCTCCAAGTCGTCATCGAGGATGCTGGCAGGCTGACAGGGCAGATGAAGCTGTGGGACTCCCGTGGCCTGGCGCACCACTGCGACGGGCGTGCGTTCCTGTCCCCGGAAGCTGATGCAGGTCACCCTTGCGAGTGCCCGCCGACCATGGCCGAGCGCAGGGCGCGGGCCAGGGCCGGCCAAGGGCCGCAGCCGATCACGACACTTCTGTTCCGCCTGGCTGAATGCCCTGACATCGGCTCGTTCCGCTTCAGGTCCTCCTCCTGGCGCTTCGCCGAGGGGGTGCAACGGATACGCACTCAACTGGCCGCGGTGGGTGACGCTGCGCTTTGCGAACTCGCGATCCAAACGGTCGAGTTCCCGACCCGAAATGGCCGCCGGGTCTGCTACCACAAGCCCGTTGTGAAAGTGCTCGGCCCCTGGGCGTCCCGCGCTGCGCTGAGCCTCGCCGCCTGAGTGGCGTTTCCGAACGAATCCACCCCGCGTAGCGGGCCCCTGCCTGCGCGCACCCCAGGAGCACTATGGAAGACACCTTCCCCAACCCGCAGAACACAATGAAGGCCATCTGGCCGCCGGTCGCCATCCCCGGCCAGACGATGCTGTCGCTCGGATCAAATCTCGGATCAAATCCCGACGGAGACCCTGCACGTCCCCAGGGCGGGGACCGCATTGCTGAGCCAGTCGGTCCCCACGGCTCCGAGCGGGCCACCACAGTTGATCCGCTGCCTGGCTCAGCGAGCAACGGTGATCCCCTATCGGGCCTGGGGACCACGCATGGCATCAAAGCAATGGACGCCGGGGACCGGTCCCCGGAACAGACAAGGACCGCACGCTCGACGATCACCCCTGCCCTGGCAGACGATCAGCAGATCAACGCCCTGCTGACCGGACCCGGCAGCGCAGACCATGCTGGTACGGACGGACCGGAAGCCGGGGACGTGGTGGGGACTTCCGGTCAGCCGATCCCCGGATCCGGTCCCCGAGTTCCGGTCGCGCAGACCACGAATGGGGATCGCCGTGGGGACGTTCCCCAGGGCGCTTCGGGGACCGCGGTCCCCGACGACGGGTCGGGGACCGGTGACCGTGCTGATGCAGGCGGCCAGGTGGCCGTCGAGGGAGCCGTGCTGCTGGACGAGTTGCGGGCAGCGATCGGCAAGTACGTGGTGCTGCCCAGCGAGGAGGCGCTGACCGCGGTCACCCTGTGGGTGGCGGCCACGCACATCCAGACGGCTCTGCAGCACGCGCCGCGTCTGGCGGTGGTGAGCCCGACGAAGGGCTGCGGCAAGTCCCGGGTTCTGGACGTGCTCCACGAGACCGTGCACCAGCCGATGATGACGGTGAACACCTCCCCGGCGGTCATCTTCCGGGTCATCGGCAAGAACCCGCCCACCCTGCTGGTGGACGAGGCGGACACCATCTTCGGCCCCAAGGCGAGCGGTGACAGTGAGATCCTGCGCGGCCTGCTGAATGCCGGGCACCAGCGCAACCGGCCCGCCTGGCGGATCTCCGGTCCGGACCACAAACCCACCCCGTTCCGCACCTTCGCCATGGCCGCCATCGCGGGGATCGGCGACCTGCCGGACACGGTCATGGACCGGGCGGTCGTTCTACGGATGCAGAAGCGCAAGCCGGGCGAGAGGGTCACCCCTTTCCGCTCCCGGTATTCGGTGCCCGAACTCAACGCGCTGCGTGATCAGCTGGCTGCCTGGCTGGGCCCGCTGCGCGTGCAGGCTGCCCGCATGGTGCCGCAGATGCCGGTGGAGGACCGGGCGGCGGACACCTGGGAGCCGCTGGTCATCATCGCCGACCTGGCCGGCGGCCACTGGCCCGCCCGGGCTCGCGCTGCCTGCCTGGCCATGACCCGCCACGAGGCGGTCCAAGACGAGCAGAGCAGCCTTTAGACGCGGCTACTGCGCGACATCCATCGCATCTTCGCGCAGGCGGACAATCCCGAGGCCCTGGCCACCCAGGATCTGGTCGCCGCACTGCTTCAGGACGCCGAGGCCCCGTGGGCGGAGCACGGCTCCAAAGGGCTGAACGCCTACCACCTGAGCAACCTGCTGCGGGACTTCAACATCAGCCCGGCCAACTACCGCTTCGACAAGGGCAGGCAGGCCAAGGCGTACATGCGCAACCGATTCCTGGACGCCTGGGCCCGCAACTGCCCCGACCTCGTCGAGGCGGCACCCGAGCCCGACCGCGGCGCTGCCCCTGCCCGCATGGCCCAGGGCAGGCCGCCCGCCGCCCCGGCGGGGACGCTGCCTGTCGGCCCGCCCGGTGGCCCCGCCGGACCCAAGCGCGCTCTCTGATCCCACCGGGGTCCGTATCACTTCGTCGCATCCGTCCCCGCGCAGGTCAGCGCGGGGACGGACTCGCTCTCCGGGACGGAGTTCTCCGTACCTGCCCGCGTCTCCGTACCTGTGCTGACCAGGCATGCGACGGATGCGACGAAGGTGACACTGCCCGATTCCCCTGTCCTTCGGAGCACCACCATGCACACCGAGAACGACTCGAACCCCATTTCTTCCCGCCGCTGGGGTTGGTTCAGCCGGGACCGACGAACAGCAGCAAGCTGGAGCGAACGAGCCCCTAACGGGGCTTCGTCCGCGCTTGCCCCCGCCCCTGGGGTGGCGGAGGAGGAGGGGGCCGGGCGCCAGCGGGCACCCGAGCCTGAGGAGGGGGTGAGCGGGCCCCGCAGCACGTCTGCCGCCGACAGCCCCCAGCAGCCCGTCGCCGACTCCGTCACCCCACACGCCGAGTCGTCTGCCCGTCCTCAACCGCCCGCCGCCGTTGAGCAGCCCTCGTGGCGTGAGCCCGACGCTCCCGCGCTGCCTGCGCGGATGAACCGCAAGCGCACCACCGAGAAGCGTGACCAGGAGAAGAAGATCCGCTTCACCCTTACGGCGGTCCGCCTCATCGACGCAGAGGCCAAGCGGCGCCGCCAGAAGTTCGCCGGCTTCGTCGGCGACGCCGCCCTCGCCGTCGCGCTCGGCAAGGCGGTCATGGCCGGCAGTCCAGAGGACGACCCCGTCCGCCCGCTGGTGGAGGCTATCGAAGCGCACACCAAGGCGCTGAACCGGATCGGCACCAACCTCAACCAGATCACGGCAGCCGTCCACTCCGGCGCGATACCCGAGCGCGCCGAGGCCGCCTTCGACCGCATTGAGCAGGCCGCCCAGGCCAGTTATGCACTGATGGACCGGCTCCTGGCGGAAGGGGCCGGTCATGGTGCCTGACGTCTCCACCGGCTCCAGCACGCTCGGCCTGATCAACTACCTCTTCGGCAAGGGGCGACGTGACGAGCACACCGACCCCCACATCGTGGCCGCTTGGGACATGGCCGGCGCCCCCGGTCCCGGCCGCGACCCCGAGGCCACCTACACCCAGCTCGCCCGGCGCCTGGACCACCACGTCGACCTGCGCACCCGCGAGCTGGGCGGTAAGAAGCCGCCGCAGTATGTGTGGCACTGCCCCGTACGCACCGCGCCCGGCGACCGCTACCTGACCGACGCCGAGTGGGCCGAAGTGGCACGCCGTGTCGTCGCGGCCACGGGTATCGCCCCTGACGGCGACCAGAAGGCGTGCCGGTGGATCGCGGTCCGGCACGCCGACGACCACATCCACATCATGGCCACCACCGTCCGCGCCGACGGCCGCCGCCCTCGTACGAACCGGGACGGCTGGCGGGCCCAGCGCGAATGCCGCAAGATTGAGGCCGAGTTCGGGCTGCGCCGCCTGAAGTCCGGCGACCTCACCGCCCCGCGCACCCCGACCGGCGCCGAGCGCGCCAAGGCCGAGCGCCAGGGCCGGGATGAGACCGCGCGGGAGTGGCTGCGCGAGCAGGCATACTCGGTCGCCGCCGCCGTACGCAGCATGGACGAGTACTTCACCGTGCTGCGCTCCCTCGGCATTCAGGTCAGGCCGCGCATCGGCCCCGAGACCGGCGAGGTGACCGGATACAGCCTGGCCGCTCCCGGTGACACGGCCAACGGCGAGCCGGTCTGGTACGGCGGCTCAATGCTCGCCCCCGACCTGTCCTACAACCGCCTGTGCGAACGCCTCCCCACCCAGGACCCGGCCGACCGCCCCCAGCAGATGGCGGACCCGGCCGAAACGTGGCACCGCGCCGAAACCGCCATCCGCCACGCCCACACCGTCCTCGACTCGCGCGACGACGCCGTGGCCCAGGGCCACCTGGATGCCTTCGGCGACGCCCTCCACAACCTGGCCCTCGCCACCCACGGCGGGCACCGGGCTGAACTGCAAGCAGCGGCAAGGGCGCTCGACCGCGCCCGCCGCTCGGCGATCCGGGCCGACCATCAGGCCGCCACCGCCCTGCGGGAGGCCGCCAAGGAACTCGCCTACTCCACACACGATCCGGGCGGACTCGCCATCGCCCTGATCTGCGCCGCGCTCCACGTGGCGCGCGCCGCAGCCAAGTGGCATGAGCAGCGCGGTCACGAGCAGCAGGCCGCAGCGGCCGAAGAAGCCTTCCGCCACCTGGAGGCCGGTTACCAGCAGGCCGCCCAGCCAGTCTTGGCGGATCTCGCGCGGCGCGCACCGCGCGCCACAACCGCCGGCCGCTTCGAGCAGGATCTGCGCGCAGTCCTCCCCGACCACGCCGACCGCGTCCTCGCCGATCCCGCCTGGCCAGCCCTGACCACAACCCTCGCCCGCGCCGAGGCCGCCGGCCACACCCCCCGACGCCTCTTGGCTGAAGTCGCCGCGCGGCGAGAACTCGACACCGCCGATCGCCCCGCCGAAGTCCTCAACTGGCGCATCACCATCCAACCCAACAAGCGTTACGCAGCCGCCACGCGTCGCAGCGCACAGACACATGGGACGTACGGAGCTACGGAGCCGACGGCCACGCTTCCTCCCGTTGCCCCTGATCACCAACAGCGGCATCGCCGGTAGCCCCACCGGCAAGGGAAAAGCCCGCCGCCGATGAGGGCGTTGATGGCCTCCTTCCAGTTGCAGATCCGGCGCCCGCTCGCCGCGTGGCAGGCGAGCGGTGCGTCCGTGACCTCGACGACTGCGTTTTCAGTCACGCTTGACTTCTCTCCTGCCATGCGCCGCCGTCCTGTTGTGGCCCCGGGCGTACTCCGACGCCATCAAGTCGTCCAGGTAGAAGGGCCTCGAACTCCGGTCTCCCAGACGAAGCAGGTAGTCGAGCACACCCGCCGCGCCCGTCTGGTAGTCGGGGACAATACGGGTATTCGTCTCGTCGGGGATCAGCAATCTCCCACCGCGGTAGCAGTGCCTGGTCGCTAGAAGGGGAACGAAGCCCGCTCCCCATTCCCGGTACGTCTCATCGGCCAAGAGTTCCGCCGCATCGAGGAGGTACTGCCCGCTGCCAGAAAGGCCGTGGCATGCAGCGCTCGAGGCCCTCCAGCGGGAGTTACTTACGGTCCGAGCAGCCGCGCGGGCATAATCACCAAAAAGCTGTTCGCCTGTGCAGGCATGTAAGCGCACAAGGAAGCTCCCTATGCCGGAGGCGCCGCTGCACCAGTGAGGTAGGCGTTCAGCGGATCCCGGGCCAGCGGTCCACAGGACGCCTCCCTCGTCGTCGATCTGGGCCAGTCGGCAGAGCATGCGCCCCGTCTCGACTGCCAGGTCCATCGCATCTGCTCTGCCCAGTAACAGCCCCGATGCAAGCAACGCGTAGCCCACTCCGGCAGCGCCGTGTGCGAAGCCGTAGTGACTGGTGCCGGAGAAACGGGAGGCGCCGTCGTCGGGAATCGGCCACAGTGGACCTGTTGGGCCGGGCGCCGCCGCGCGCCTCAGACCATCCGTACATGCTGCTGCGCGCTCCAGCAGATCTGTATCGCCAGATCTCCACTGACAATGAAGATGGGTAAGCACCGCGCCCGCAAGACCGTGGGCGACGTCGGGATTCGGCCATGTGGTCGGCAGGGCACGGGCCAGCTCCACTGCCTTTTCGGAGAAGCGCTCGTCGCCGAGTGCATGCCCAGCCTCTGCCAAAACCCAGGCTGTGCCGCCCCGCCCGAAGTAGAGCCCGGGGCACGGGCTGCCAGGTCGGGAAGCGTGAGTGCGAAGCCACTCGGCCGCCGTGCGGGCGGAAGTAAGGCGGCCAGCGTGAAGCAGTGTCATGAGGATGCCGGCCGCACCGTGCTGCACCGTGCAGGGATCGGTGCGCGAGCCGAACGGAGACGAGGACCATAACCTGTCCTCGTCGGGAGCCATACCGGCCTCCAAATACGCCAGTCCGTCAGTAAGTAGACGCCGCTGGTCCGGCAGGTCCCACAACTCCGGGGAATCCGACGCAGTCGGCCGCGGCAACACGGCCGCCGTTCCCTCAGCAAGCACCGTCTCCGCCTTCTTCAAGTTGTGGCGCTCTGCGGGGGCGTCGCGCAGAAGCCCCAGTGCTGCTGCGGCGATGGCAGCCGACGGCTCACGGTGCCGGGTGGACAGCGAGAGCCGTGCTCTGAGCCGTGGCAGGAGCGCCATCGGGGAGTCGTCGTCGGGGAGCACCGGGTCCGTACCCGTGGCGAGGAGGAATAGCAGTCCGCCAAGGCTGTAGAGGTCCTCGGCGACCGTAGCCTGGCGGCCGCCCACATTCGACCGCAGCTCCGGCGCTAGATAGCCACGCGTACCCCGCGGAACTCCATGGGTGCCAACAAGCCGGGCTTCTTCCAGGTCCACCAGGGACAGGGTGTCATCAAGGCCAACGAGGATGTTGGTGGGCGCCAAGTCCCTGAAAACGTACCCCTCTGCGTGTACGGAGGCGACAAGGGCGACCAGTCGCCGCGCCATGGGCAGGGCACGGCTCCCCGGCACACCACCGCCCTCGGACAGCCTGGCAATCCACTCCCCGAGATGGATACCGGGAAGACGTTCCTCGACGAGGAACAAGTCGCTGTCCGCCGTGAAGGTGCCCGAGGTGGCGGGAACAGGGATGCCGGCGGAACGCATCTGCTGGAGATTCGCCTCCTCGCGGCGGAGGGCCGTCCGTGCATCACCCCCGTCTGGCATTGACTCAGTGAAGGCACGGGCATGTTTGAGGACGACCGCCTGGCCGGTGCGCGTATCGCGTGCTGCGTAGACTCCCCCCTTGGTCGAATGACGGAGGGCGAAATCGACGACGTATCTGCCAGCCAGTGTGGGGGCGCCTCCGTCTGTGGCCTCTTCCGCTGGCCTCTCCTGGGTCACAAAGGGGCAGGGTGCCCATGGAGGCGGGTCGTACCAGCTCTCCCGGTTATCGGGTTGGAGGGATCCGTCAGGTCGACGCAGCAGAAAACGCCGGACGCCATCACTGTCGTATCGCGAGAAATCGGTGAAGCCACCAAAGCGGTAGTGCACGATGCTTCCGGGCCGGAACTCACGGTCGGTGAGTATCCGGGGGCCCTGAAGATCCTCTGTGGCTGCATGAAGGTTGATGGCCAGTGACACGGCGCACCGCTCACTCGCAGGGTATACGGCGATCACCTTGCCTGATTCTGCGCGTCCGCACTCGCGGCTCGCCAACCACCGCACTACATCCCGATCGGTGGCGAACTTGAAGACGGCCTTCTGGTCGCGCAGCAGCGGAACCACACGCTCTAGCAGCACAGCTGCCGACTCGGGTACTGATGAAAGATGGATCTTCCATCCCTGCAGGGGTGTCTTCTCTGTTCCGGACAGCGGTACGACGGTGGTGTACGGGTGTCCCTGCCGCACCCTCCAGGAGTCATCCAGCATGCGGACCACGCGGCTCACCAGATCGTCCGTCGTTGTTCCTGCTACCCGATCCATTGCGTCTCTCTCCTCTCGTCCGGTCTGTGCCAGCCTTCCCTGCCCCGTGTGGTCTCGCGGCGGGCTAGATTCCTCGGGCTGGCTACTTCCTCGACGCGCTCGGTACATCGGGTTGTATTCGAAGGGCGAGACTTCCGCACACCACCAGCGATCCTGCGCCGACTGCAAAGGCCAGTCCGAAGGAGCCGTGATCCACCAAGAGGCCCACGGTCAGCGGTCCGAGAACTACACCGAGATCGTTGGGCATCTGGAATCCGGCAACCATACGACCGCCACGTCCCTGCAGAGCATCCGCTGCGAGCGCGCCGGGCGCGGTGCTCAGAAAGGCGGAGCCGATCCCCAGGACGACCATGTCGGCGATCACCATCACGGGGTTCGGGACCCATATCAGCGCCGCCATTCCGATGGCACAGAGAAGGGACCCTGTGAGGACGCCGAAGCGGCGACCGACAGTGTCGGTCAGGTGTCCAGCCGGATAGATGACTATCACCTCGACTGCAGCGAGGGTGCCCAGTGCCGCGCCGATCCACTGCGGGCCGGTGCCCATCGACGTCAGGAGAAGCGGCACCAGCACGCTACGCATACCGACGATGGTGAAACCGAGCGTGAGATTGGACGCAAGCGCCGAGACGTACGACGGTGATCGGAATGCCTCTGAGAACCGCAGCTCAGTTGTCTGTGCCTCCGCCGACGATTCTTGCGCTTCTCCACCCTCCCCCACGCCGCGCGCACCAGGGTCTTCGCTGGTGCCAGCAGCTTGAGGAGCCGCCGATCCGCTCCGCCGAAGCGCCAGAACGGCGATCAGTATGGCGATGGCGATGATGCCTGCGTAGAGAAAAAAGGGGGCACGCAGTGACATTGCCAGCACGGCCCCGCCTGCTGCGGGTCCGGCTATGCCTCCCGCCATGAACCCTGCGTGGTACATGCCCATGGCCCGGCCGCGTACATGCGCGCTGGCTGCCCGAATGACGAGCACGGTGGCCGCCACGGTGAACAGTGCCGACCCAATCCCCCCAACGGCACGGAAAACCAGCAATTGCGAGAAATTCGCGGACAACCCGGCTAGCAGGCTCGACAGTGCCACGACCACAAGACCGACGATCAGTGTGCAGCGTTCACCCATTCGGTCCGCAAGTCCGCCGCCCAGTGGGCCGAAGATCAACCGGACGAGTGAGAACGATGAGACGATCAAACCTGCCGCTGCGGCATCCAGGCCGAAGTGCTTACTGAGCAGGGGAATTGCTGGCGCGACGACTCCAACGCCAAGGGCTACGGCAAAAGCGATGGCGGACAAAGCGAGGAGGTGACGTACCCCGCTCTCGCTGGGCAATCGTAAGCACACGATCTTGAGTGTACCCAACTCCTATGACCTGTAGGCCCTTTGCCGTTGACTGTATGAACGGCTACACCTATTTTCGACAAGGTCACGCGTGGGCCTGCATCCCGAGAGAGGACAGGCCGACCCGGCCGCAGATTACTGGCGGAGGATGCGCGAATGATCGATCTTTCCAAAGAGTCTGGCCTCGACCTGGCCACTAATCCATCATTCGGGGCGACAGGCGCCATCCGCGAACGATGCATGTCGATGTATGATTTTGCACTTGATATTGCGGGCTCTTACGCCGCGGAGCTGGGCGGTCCTGCAGAACCTAAGAACTTATGTGAACAGCTCGCAAGAGCCTCAGCCGCGAACAGAACCTCCTGCTACCGCGACCCCCTCCTGCGAAGGCTGCTCAATTCCTGGCTCCGCGATCTTGACACGATTCCCCAGTCCCGAATGGCACCGAATGATGCTGCCGTCCTGCAGGAGGCAAGCCGACGCATCGCCGACGGCCCTGCTTGTGATGCATTCGAGACGGCCGCACTGCCGCTCTGGTTCCGGTCCGACCCGCTGCGTGTGGTGTCCGATCCTGGCTCTCGATCCTTCCGGCTCTACCAGGCCGCCGCGGAGGAAGAGCTACTCACCGAACTCGGAGCGGTTGTCGACGAACATGCGATCACGCTCTGCGCACCCACCCGGAAGATGATGTCCCGGCTGGTAGAGGGCATCGACGTGCTGGAGAGCACAGTGCCGGAGATTGCTGCTTCGACACTGGAGCACGTGGACGTGGTGGCGGTGTTCGACGTCGCCGAGCATGACCCTCTCCTGGGTGAGGAGCGTGAGCGGCCAACACTCATGATGAGCAGTTCTCACTACTCCCTACCGGGAGCCTTGTTCCTCTCACCGGCCGCCTTCGCACAGCCCGAGACGTGCGCCGAAGCTCTCTTGCATGAGTCCTGCCATCAGAAGTACTTCGACCTGGCGGCCTCCAAACAGCTTTACCGGCCGGGTTACCTCCTCGAAAAATCGCGCCGCATCTCAGTTATATGGAACAGCGGAAAGCCAGTTCCTGTACGGGAATGGGCAGCCGACCGCGCTTTGATCGCATTTCATGTGTACGTGCATCTGTCGGCCTTCTTCTTGCAGGCAGGGCCAGAATATCGGGATTCCCGATCCCCGGCTGCTATCCCTCGAAGAATTCATGCAGCCACTTCCCGAAGTCGGTCCAGACGAAATAGTCGAAACCGCACCTCTGTTGCGCGCCGGGGAGTGTACGTTCCACCACAGCCGCCTATGGCACTGTTCGTTGCCCAACACATCTCCGACGCCACGCATCGCCATCGTCCAGCGATACGTCCCGGATACGAACGCACCCCCGAAGACGGCTTGCCCGGATATGGCGGTCCCTCCCGGACACGGCGGTGGCGGTAAGAGTGGAGAAACGTGACAGCCCTGGAGGTCCCACCGTGGCAACCGGCCACCTCGATATCGCGCTGCCAGCACGTATCGAAAGCCTCGAAGTGCGAGAGCTGCAAGCAGAAGAAGGCGCCACTCTACAGGACTTGTTCGACGGACTGCCTGACTATGCGACCCTCTTCGGTGACCCCGGCGCAGCGGACGCCGTCAGTACCTTCCTCTCGCTGCCCGAAGGGAAGGACTACGAGGACAAGTTCCTTTTCGGTATCTGGGACGGCGTCAGACTCGTAGGTGCTGGGGACCTCATCAGGGGCTACCCCGCCGCGAACGTATGGACACTCGGTCTGTTCGTCCTCGACATGCCTCATCGCGGCCAGGGTGTGGGCCGCGCCCTAATGGGATGGGTCGAGGGGGCAGCACGCGGCCAGGGTGCCGCCTGGATGCGGTGTCTCGTCCGGCCGCAGAACGAAGACGGAGCCCACTTCCTGACAGCCCTCGGCTACACGAAGGAATCGGAGTTGCCCTCCTCGAACCGCGCTGTATACCAGAAACCTCTCGGCTGATGAAAGGGATATCGTGGCATCAGGATCCTTGACCGTTGTCGGCACAGGTGTCCGCTCCATTAGTCAGATCACCCCGGAGGCGCGGGAAGCCATCGAGTCCGCTGAGGTGGTGTTGTACGGCGTGGCCGACCCGGTCACTGCGGAGTGGATCAGAACCCACTCCCAGCGGTCGCAATCCCTCGCAGATTTCTACGAGGTAGGGCTGGCCAGGCCCGTGGTGTACCAGAAGATGGTCGACGCGATCATGGAACCGTTGCGCTCGGGCAAGCGGGTGTGCGCTGCGTTCTACGGTCACCCCGGCTTTTTCGTCACTCCATCCCACAAGGCTGTCCGACTGGCCCGTGCTGAAGGTATCGAAGCGAGGATGCTGCCTGGGATATGCGCGCTGGACTCGCTCTCTGCGGACCTAGTACTACAGCCGGTGGTTCACGTGACGTGATGGCGGTCGGTTCGTTGGGCCGTTCGTGGGACTGATGCTGCCGCCGGGGGCGGTTGGAACGGGCG
>NZ_BAAASJ010000036.1:205665-232653 GCF_039532825.1 Streptomyces vastus | reverse complement strand
TCGGTAAGTTGCCTGCGCGTCACGACCATCTTCCTATCGGATCCGCCCTCCGAGCGGACCCGAATCGGCAAGATGATCACGACATCACACAGGCCCTAGGGTGCTTGTTCGGGAACGGGCAGGGTAGTCGTGCTCGGGAGTCGGTACGCGGGGGAGTCAAGTGACGTGAGTACGCATGGGGGTTCGGCGGGCGCGCAGGCCGAATCTGCTGCTGAAGCCCCGGTCCCGGCGCCGCGCCGTACGCTCAACAGCCTCAAGTGGGCCGTTCTCATCCCGGTCGTGGGCGTTGCTGCCGGATTTCTCACCCGGTTTCCATACGGCGGGTTGTGGATCGGAGTTGTCATCCTGCTCGGTGCTGCGGCTGCCGCTGCGATTGTCGCCGGCAACAGTTGGCATCGGGCAGGCGCCGCGACGCTCGCGGGTTTCTCCGCGATTGCGTTGCCGCTGTTCGCCGGGCCCGGGATGTACGAGCTCTATATGAAGCAGGTCGGCGAGCGGGTCCACGCTGCGGTGGCCGACACCGGGGAGCGCAGGGGTGTGAAGAGGAGCACCACGCTGTCCGTGTGCCGAGTCGTGGACACGACCGGGGCCGTAAAGGATCTGTCCGAACAGCAGAACTGCCACGGCCAGTTCAAGCCGGGGCAGCTCATCGTCCTGTTCAAGGATCCGCTTGGTGTGCTCGATCCATGGGCGGAGGCTCTGCCCGGGGACCGCAGCGTCGATCCCCTCACGCTTCAGATCACGGCGGGGCTCTTCCTCGTGACCGGCTCATCCCTCTTCTATGCCGGGCAGCGGCGACGTTCCGACGGCGACCTGGTGGCGAGGGAACTGCGCAAGGTCCGGCGTTTGTGACGTCCGGGCGAGGTCTCGGTCGACTGTGCCGGGCAACGGGGCAGGGGGGCGTCCGGAGTCGCATGGACAGCCCACCTTCAGGGTCGTCGACCGTGCCGCTGCGGCGGCACGGTTGGGCAAGGTGAAATTGGTGTATCAGCTACGAATGTTACACATTATGGGCGATCTGTAACGTTTGTAGATCTACGTGCCGGTGGGTAGTCGACATGCACCACGTGCGTATACGCGGCCAGAGGCGAGCTTCGTCCGATATTCGACCTTATGCGGCAGCCTGCTTCCCGGACGCCGGTGCTCCGGCCTCCACTTCAAGCTCAACGTGGGACAACCCCGCAGAATGTAATGCCCGAGTTGCCTACATTGCCGCTTTATTCAGGCTTAGTGGTGCTTGATCGCGTGAATTGGGTCACGTTCGGGTGGATTGGGTGTTGAGGTGGCGCCTCGGCAACTTCCGCTTTGCGGTACGTAAGTTGAAGGTTGCGTTCCGGAATAATCGGGCGATTTCCCCCTCGTTTCGACGAGTTCATAAGGGGCGGACCGGGATTTCGGGGCTTGTTTCGGGTGTGTGCTCTCGCATACGTTCTCGTCGATCCGGGCGGAACGCCGAATCCTGCCGCCGCCTCGGAACCCCATTCATCCACGCGCTGACGGCAGGAGCGGGGGACCCAGGTAAGTCGCCGATCCGGGCACCGGAACGGCTTGGGGTGAAGTCGCGCTCATCGTGCGGCCGGGCATCTCCCGCCCGAACCCGACAGCTCACCTCGCAGGCGCCGGAGAGGAATTCGCCATGCCCGCACGAGGTAAGCACCGCCGTCCGAAAGCCCGCCGCATCGCCCGCGTCGTCGTCCCCGTAGGAACGGGCGGGGCCGCGCTCGCGCTCCCGTTCGTGGGGGTGACCGGCGCTCACGCCGCCCAGCCGGCGGCGCAGGTCGCACAGGTTGCGCAAGCCGCGGTTCCGCAGGTCGAGCTCGTCACGCACAAGGTGGTCAAGGGTGACACCCTGATCAGGATTGCGAAGAAGCGCACCACGAGCGGCGGTTGGCAGAAGCTCTACAAGGCCAACCGTGCGGTCATCGGTGACAACCCCTCGCTGATCAAGCCGGGCCTCACGCTGACGGTCGGTACGAAGAAGTCGGCCGCGAGCCCGGCGGCTGCCAAGTCCGCGGCGCCCGCTGCTGCCACCCCCGCCGCCGCGAAGACGTACACGAACGACCTCGACGGCTGGATCAAGGAGGCGCTGGACATCATGGCCCAGCATGGGATTCCGGGCTCGTACGACGGCATCCACCGCAACGTCATGCGCGAGTCGTCGGGGAACCCGCAGGCCATCAACAACTGGGACTCCAACGCCGCGGCCGGGACCCCGTCCAAGGGCCTCCTGCAGACCATCGATCCGACCTTCCAGGCCTACCACGTGCCCGGTACGTCGATGGACCCCTTCGACCCGGTCGCGAACATCGCGGCGGCCTGCAACTACGCCGCCGACAGATACGGCTCGATCGACAACGTCAACGGCCCTTACTGATCGGGCCTGGCTCGGCCTGCGACACGGCCATGGCCACAAGTGCCCCGTCCATGGGTCCATCCACCTGGGCGGGGCCGTTGGGGCCCATCGGTGGGAAATGCATTCTGAGGGCCTCGGCTTCGTCGGCTTGGACGACGACCTCGACGACCCGTGACCGTCACCGGCCGCAAGGCGGCCGGGGCCACCCGTTGACCGAAGCTCAGAAGCAGGCGAACAAGCTGGTCAGCCGCGAGCGTGCGGCCAACGAGCACGGCTTCGCCGACCTGATGAACTGGCGGATCCCCTCAAGGTTCGCATGAACGCCCGACACGCGACCGCCCTCATGCGACCGCGCTCCTGCGGGCTTTCCTCGTGCTGACGAACGCCGAGATCGAGCGCTGACGGACGATCACCTGCCACCGATCACGGTCGGCCCGATCATCCGGGCTCGAAGCGCCCATCCCCCTCGCCGTAACAGCAAGCCGGCCGGAATGCGCGTGTGTGCGGAATTTTGGAATCCACGCCCCTGAAGGGCTTGTGACAGGCCGTGACGCCGGGCCCGGAGGGGACGTGGCACAGACGGTGCGCCCCAACACGTGGCTGATCCGGCACCACGGGAAGCGATGACTCATCCGGAGGCGGGGAGGTCGGGCGCAGAAGCCGACGATCCGACGTCCCTTAGTGGGTTTGGCAGTTGGCGAGAAATCGCTTGATCCGAACGCCCGATCGGATCAAGATGGCTCTGCCCGGTCGGAGGAGATCACCGACCCACATGACGCGCCGCCCTGACCATGGGTGCGCGGGGGCAACGGGGGATGGAAAACGGGGGTCTGAATTATGTGCGTTTCACGCTGCGTTGCCGCCAAGTGCGAGATGCCGGCCGTTCGCGACGCCCAGCACCGGTAGGAGTCACCTTCCATCCGCCATCCGGCGCGATCGACCGCCGGTATGCGCGGTTCCGTCATGGCCGCGCGCTGTCCACATCACTGTTCGCACAGGGAGACATCCATGCGTCTACGCACCATGGCCGCTACCGCGGCCGTTGCCTCGCTGGTACTCGGCGGCGTCGCCGCCGCACCGTCGTTCGCCGCGGACGACCCCACCACGGTTCCCGGAGTCGTGACCGACGTCCTCACGCCCGAGGAGGAGGCTCAGGTCCACGCGCAGGCCGACGCCGCCGACACGGTGGATATGTACTACAAGGGCGAGAGAATCGACCCCGCGTCCGACTGGGAGGGCGCGCAGATCTGCGTCGAGGTGTCGGAGGACGGCACGATGCAGTGCTTCGACAACGACCGCGAGGCCAACACCTACCTCAGCGCCAACGCGCCGACCGCGGAGGGCCGGGCGGGAGCCAAGCGGGCGCTCACGGACCGAGCCTACCGCGATTGCCCGAGTAACTGGGTGTGCCTCTGGCAGAACTCCAATTACTCGGGCCGGCGGCTGCAGTGGCCGACGTATTCCGAGGCCAAAACGCGCCACCTCAACCAGTACTCCCCGTCGTTCCGGGACAAGGCTTCCTCTGCGTTCATAAACCGTCCGCAGCGCGGAGTTGAGCTCTACGACTTCCGTTCGGGCCTGCCCGACCCGCACCTGTTCCTGGGAGCGGGATACAGCCTCTACTCCAACTTCGCCAACATCGACTACACCTATGGCGGCAGTTGGAACGACAAGGCCGACGCCATCAAGTTCTGATCCTGGGGCCTGACCTCTACCGGTGCCTCCCTCGTGGGGGCGCCGGTATGGTGTCGCCCCCCATCCGGCCCACGTAACGCGACGGAGACGTTGAGTGAAGCCCACCCCCCACACTGCTGCCGTTCTCGCGCTCTGTGCCGCCCTGTTCGGCGGGGCCACCGCCTGCACCGCCGAGGACACCGCGAAGGCCGACAAGGTCGGCGTAGCCGAAACCCTGCCGACGGACACGGACAAGAAGCAGTCGAAGAAGCAGGCCGAGGACTTCCGCTCCTGGGTGAAGGAGCACGGAACAACGCAGCAGAAGGCCGCGGTACTGCGCGTCGACCGCATCATCGGCGAATGGAACGAGCACACCGGAAACGCCTACATCTCCACCGACATCAACGGTGGGAAAACCGAAGTGAAGGATCCGCAAGCCGCAGTTGACGCCATCGTCAAGGCATTCAGCGGGTGGAAGGATTCGGATCAGGGATATGTGTCCGTCTACGACGTGTTCGGCAACGCGATGGTCACCAACCAACAGTTCTGACCCCTTCGGGGACCGACGCATGGTGAGCTGGGCAGGTGTGTCACGCGTCACAGGGAACCGGTGACGGGTTGCGGACACTTCGTTTCGTGGAGACATCGCCGAGTGAGCGGGTGCGGTCCGGTAGCCGGGCGGCGTTCGATGAGATCTTCGACGAACACGCGGGAGTCGTGTATGCGCATGCCCTTCGGGTGACAGGAAACTGGGCCGTGGCCGAGGACGTCGTGTCCTTGACGTTCCTGGAGGCCTGGCGGCTGAGGGAGAAGCTGCGTGCCGAGGTGCTGAGCGTCCGGGCGTGGCTGCTGGGCATCGCGAACAACGTGCTGCGCAACACCACGCGGGCGGCCCGCCGACACCGGGCGGCGATGTCACGAATGCCGCCCCGGCCGCCCGTGCCCGACTTCGCGGACGAGGTGGTGGGCCGGCTCGCCGATACCGAACAGCTTCAAGCGGCGGCACGCGCGCTGCGCAGGTTGCGGCGGGCCGACCGTGAGGTGTTCACCCTGTGCGTGTGGTCGGATCTGAGCTACGCGGAGGCCGCCGAGGTTCTCGGGATCCCGGTGGGCACCGTCCGGTCCCGGCTGTCGCGCGCCCGCGCGCGGCTGCGTGAACTCGCCCACGACGAACTGCGCGGCGGCCCGAGGCCGATGGAACCCCTTGCGGGCAGCGGACACACATCAGGCAGCCGCACTCCTGCGGCCCGGTCACCACAGGAGAGGAACCGATGAACGCCGTCTCCCAGCAGCAGCCCGAGCGACACGAGCGGGCCGAGCGTGAGGAACTGGCCCGGCTGCTGCCGGCCGCGGACACATCCGGACTGACTCCCGACCGGCACCGCCTGCTCAAGGGACACGTCATGAACGAGATCGACTTCGACGCGCCGTCCGCCGCGGGGGCGGCGCGTCGTTCCCGCAAACGCCTGGTGTTCGTCCTGGCCCCCACCGCTGCCGCGTGCGCACTGGCTCTCTCGGTCGCTCTCGGCGGAATCGACGCGCTCACCGGCGGACGGGACACCGCCGGTCCCGGCAGCGTGGCGACACAGCCTGTGGCCTCGCCCGCCGCGGTCGAGCTGCTGAACCGCATCGCGCTGACCGCCAACGAACAGCCCGGCACCCAGGTCCGCGACAACCAGTACACCTATGTCAAGATCGTCGGCTTCGCGACGGCCCTGAACGGGGAGACCGGCGCGACGGAGCGGACCGACGAAGCCAGGGAAGAGTGGACCTCCGTGGATGGCACCGGCCGCACGCTGCAGCAGCAGGACGGTGAGGAATTCTGGCTGGACGCCCCGGGAGGCGGAACGCCGAACTCACCGACCTATCGACTGCTGGAAGGCCTGCCCACGGACCCAACGGCGCTGCTGAAGGAGATCTACGAGGACGCCGATCTCAACCATGGGTCGGGCACCGATTCCACCCTCGGCGCGGACCAAGCGGCCTTCGTCGCCATCGGTGACATGCTCCGCTACTCGGCGGCCCCGCCCGCCAGCAGCGCCGCGCTGTACCGGGCCGCCGCCCGTATCCCGGGTGTCACCACCCGCCCCGACGCTGTCGACGCCGCAGGCCGCCACGGGGTCGCGGTCACCCGTACCCATGACGGCGAACGCAACGAATGGATCTTCGACAAGGGCACCCTGCGTCTGCTGGGCACGCGCACCGTCCTCGTCGAGGACAGCGACTGGGGCAAGGCCGGTACCGCGGTCGAATCCGTCGCCATCACCGCCACGGGCATCGTCGACAAGCCCGGGCGGACGCCCGCGGAGGCCTCCGAGCGCCACGCCTGACCTCACCGCGACGAGGAACGCGAACCCGGCCGACGCGTCAACGGGCCTTCGACGCGGCTGACATCCGATCGTCGGCCGCGTCCCGGCCCAGGCCGGACGACGACGAACCGCCGACCGACCCGACGGCGGACATGGCACCCCCCGTCGGCCTACTCCAGCACGGCGTCCCCGCAGCCGCGGACGGCTGGCCTCCCTGACTCTCCTCGTCGGCTCCCAGGTGTCGGGACAGTGTGGATCAACTGAGCTTTGCGTTCTGCGCCTTCAGGACCGCTGCCGGGATCTTCGCGTCGCTGGGGTAGCCCTTGAAGATGGCCCCGCCGTTCACCGAGTAGTAGACGGCGACGATGTCGGCGCTGCGTACGGCCGCGCCGTGCACCGTGTGCGTGACCCCCTTGAACGCCATCGTGGACTTGAAGGCGAGGGATTCGTCACCTGCCGCATCGGTCTTCTCCGCGGTGACGGTGTCCTGCTTGCCGCTGTTGCCGTTCGCCTTGGCCGTGAAGCCGGCGCCGCAGGAGTCCACCGCCTTGGAGAGGCCGGCCATGGCGGACTGCGCCTTGCCCTCCTCCTCGTAGGCGTTGAGCGTTATGTAGTTGGACCCCTTGGTGAGGGTGTTTGTCGACGCGTGATGGGTGAGGAAAGCCTGCGGTTCGCCCAGCGGGAGCTGGTTCATCACGTACGCCAGTGGGGCGCAGACCGCTTTGTCCAGGGTGACCTCGTCCTGGGACTTGGCGAAGGTGTACTCGGCGTCCAGGGTTGACTTCTCCACCTTGTAGCCGCCGCCCACCTCGGCCTGGGTGACCATGAGCTTGGCCAGCCGCTCGGCCGGGCTCGGCCCCTTCGCCTGGGAAGCAGAGGCCGAGGCCTTTGGCTCGTCGGCAGCGGCAGCGGCAGCGGCAGCGTCGGTATCGGAGTCATCGCTGCCGCAGCCGGTCAGGCCGGTGAGTACGGCGACGGAGAGCGCGGAGGCAGCCAGGGCGGTTCGCTTCATGGGGGGACGGGCTCCTCGGTTTCTCGAGATGGAGAGAGATGGAGAGGGTGGGGAGGTGTGGGGGAGGTAAGGACGGTAGCCGTACGGGATCCTTGGCGCTTCGTGGGGTGCCGTCGCGGCAAGGGAGCGCCTGAACTCACGTACGGAGGGGTGTCCGTGAGCAGCAGCCCCGCTTGCCGCGTCGCCAACCCCCCCTACTGGCCCGGGAACTTCCAGATGAACGGCTCCCCGTCCTCCTCCGACCAGTGGACCTCCATCTCCTTCGCGTTCGCCGGGATCAGGTACGACTCGCAGAACGTGTGGCTCTCGCCCGTCCTCCAGCTCTCGACGTCGTACGGGTCCTCGCAGCCCGGCGCGTCGTCGGAGGCGCCGATGAGCAGGGCGCCCCGCTTGCCGTCCGCCCAGATGGTGGTGCCGTCGCCCGCGTCGGAGTCGGACGTCAGGGCCGGGCCCCCCTTGTGCGTGAATTTCACGTGCGCGACCGCGAGCACCAGGCCCTTGGCCTCCGCCTTGTCCTGCACCAGCTCCTGGGCCTCGGCCTCGGTGCCGACGTCCACCTTCTGCGCGGTGATGTCGTAGGTGACGTTGCCGGCCTCTTCCTCGACCTTGCCCTCGGCGCTCTCGCCCGTGGCCATCTCGCCACCGGAGGCCGCCTCGGCCGGAGTTGCCGCCCCCTTGGCCTTGGCCTTGTCGGCGGGCTTCTTCGCGTCGGCCTTGTCCTCCCCGCCACCGCACGCGGTCAGCGCAAGCGCGAGAACGGCGACGGGCGCGGCGACGCGCAGGGCGGTTTTCTGGTCCAGCAAGACAAACTCCTTGTGAGTGTTGCGAGTTGGGGGGATGTGGGGATGCGGGGATGCCCCCGCGCGAGCGCCACAGCGGCACGGCACCAAAGCGGTACAGGGGTACAGCGGCACAGCCACACAGCGTTACGCGGTCGAGGTGCCGATTCCGATGCCGGTGCTCTACGGGGCTGCCGGCCACCGGAGTTGCACCAGGAAAAGCCCAACTGCTCGTCGGGCAGACGACGTTCCCCGTGCGCGGATCCGCTCGCAGCGGAAACGCGATCACCAGATCCTGGGGTACCGCCCCTCACGCTGTCAACAAACGTGAACACTCACCGTCACAGACAGCCGGAGGGTGCAGCCGTGGGGCACCCTCCCACCTGGAAGGTCACCGCACGCTCCGGACTCGTGAGCAAATCGTGCAGGAACGGTGGCTTCCGCATGACGATCACATGTCCGCAGCACGTCACACCGTTCGCGCTCGCACAGCGAAACCCGCTTATGAAGGCCCGTACTCAACGGGGAACCAACTGGCCCGCGTTGCGCGTGGATAACGTCGAGTCCTGTGTGGTTCACGATCGTTGGCGCGCCTTGAGGGGCTTATGCGCCCCTGATACGGTGCGATGACTTGACACTCATTCCAGCATTCCAGCCGCCGGTTATTCGGCCAGGTCGGGCGGTCGGGCGGTACGTCCGATGCGGAATGGAGTGTCCTAAATGACAGAAACCTTCTTGGGTGTACGGGGAGCGGTTGCGTGAAGATCCAAGAGCGTACGGGGGCGGGTAACAACCGTTCCGCGGTGCCGGCTCAGCCGGCGATGGGTGAGCGCCTTCCCGCGCCACCTCGCGAGCGCAAACCGGCACTCGCCGCTCTCGCCGTGCTGCTCATCCTGGTCGGAGCGCTCGGGGCGACGATGCTCGTGCTGCGTGCCGGGGATCGTATTGAGGTCATCCAGGTGAAGGACGGCGCCGCCATCCAGGCCGGCGAGCCCATCACCGACAGCAACATCACCTCCGTCATGGTCGCGGAAGACTCCGCCATCCGCTACGTCCGGTGGGAACAGCGCGAGGACCTCAAGGCCCTGAAGGCCAAGTCGACCATCTACGGGGGCACCGTCCTCATCGGTGACATGTTCGCGAAGCAGGCCTCCCTCCCCGCCGGCAAGGCCTCCGTAGGCCTCGCCCTCAAGGAGGGTCAGTACCCGGCCAACGTGAAGGTCGGCGACACCGTCGCCGCCTACCGCGTGAGCGACACCGCCCCCGGCTCCGACAGGGACAACTCCTCCTCCGGTGGTACAGCTGCGGGCACCGACACCCTCCTGGTCGACAACGCGCGCGTGAACACCAAGAACAGCGGCGACGACGCCACCATCAGCACCGGCAACCTCGCCATCACGGTGCTCGTCGACCAGGACGACGTCCCCGCCCTCACCCAGGCCGCCGCCGCGGGCGACGTCGCCGTCGCCCTCGTACCCGGCAACTAAGGGCGAGAGAGACAACAAGAGACATGGCGCTCATCGCTCTCGCCGCCGACAAAGGGTCCCCCGGCGTCACCACGGCAGCCGTCGCCCTCGCCGCGGTCTGG
Source organism: Streptomyces vastus (assembly GCF_039532825.1). Classification (NCBI taxonomy): domain Bacteria; kingdom Bacillati; phylum Actinomycetota; class Actinomycetes; order Kitasatosporales; family Streptomycetaceae; genus Streptomyces; species Streptomyces vastus. Next base: position 222,938 of record NZ_BAAASJ010000036.1, on the reverse strand, counting down.
CCCCGCCGGGTTCTGCTGGCGGAGACCGATCCGGCCGGCGGTGACCTCGTGTACCGCAGTGCCGCCGCGCACGGCGGTCCGCTGAACCCCAACACCGGCATGCTCTCCATCGCCGCCACCGCGCGCCGGGGTCTCGTACCGGATCAACTCTGGGACCACGTACAGCCGTTGAGCGGCGGACTCGAGGTGCTGGTCGGGCTCGGGAACGCCGAGCAGGCCGCCGGGCTCGCCGGTCTGTGGCCGACTCTCGGCCGGGCCTTCGCCCACCTCGCCGACTCGCCGAACGCGCCCGCCGACGTCATCGCCGACTGCGGCCGGATCGCCGGGGACACCCCCGCCGTCGAGATGTTCTCGCAGGCGGCCCTCGTCCTCCTCATCTCCCGTACGGAGCCGGAGGCCATCGCCCGTGTACGCGACCGGGCAGCCGCCCTCACCGCCAAGCTGCACGGCGGCGCCCGCGGCGCCGCCTCCCTCGCGACCCCGCTCATCGGCGTCATCCTCATCGCCGACCCGGGCGAGTCCGCCAAGCTCGTCCACCAGGTCAACGACATGCTGGTGCACGCGCAGACCGGCGCCCGCGTCGTGGGCACGCTCGCCGACGACCCGTCCGGCGCCGACCAGTTGGCCGGACGCAAGCGCGGCCGGCTCGACAAGTCGCTGCTCATCCGCTCGGCGCGCAAGGTCACCGCGGACCTCTACCAGCAGTTCGGGGCGGCCTGGGCCGTACCGGCCGGCGGGCCGGGCGGGCAGCCCACCGCGGGGGCCGGCCGATGACCGCGGTCGACCACCAGCTGGTCAAGCGGTTCCGGCAGGAGGCCGGCGACCGCATCGCCGAGCAGCGCCGCCTCGACCAGGTCTCCGGCGTCACGCCGATGTCCAGCGAGGACGAGCGGCAGTACGCCCGCGCGGTCATCGCCCAGATCCTCGAGGAGTACGCCCGTACGGAGATCAACTCCGGTCGTACGCCGCTGGATGCCGAGACCGAGGAGCAGTACGCCGCCGCCGTGCACGCCGCTCTCTTCGGAGTCGGCCGGCTTCAGCCCCTGCTCGACAATCCCGAGGTCGAGAACATCGACATCAACGGGTACGACCAGGTCTTCGTCGGATACGCGAACGGCGAGGAGGTCAAGGCCGATCCCGTCGCCGAGAACGACGAGGAACTCATCGAGCTCATCCAGATCCTCGGCGCGTACTCCGGACTCTCCTCCCGGCCTTTCGACTCCGCGAACCCACAGCTCGACCTGCGGCTGCCGGACGGTTCGCGACTGTCCGCCGTCATGGACGTCACCCGGCGCCCGGCCCTGTCCATCCGCCGCGCGCGCATGGGCAAGGTCTTCATGTCGGACCTCGTCGGCAACGGCACGCTCACGCCCGAGATCGGCCACTTCCTCGCCTGCGCCGTCCGGGCCCGCAAGAACATCATGATCGCGGGCGCCACCAACGCCGGTAAGACGACCCTGCTGCGCGCGCTCGCCAACGAGATCCCGCCGCACGAGCGCCTCATCACCGTCGAGCGCGCCCTGGAGCTCGGACTCGACCAATTCCCCGAACTGCACCCGAACGTGGTCGCCTTCGAGGAGCGCCTGCCCAACTCCGAGGGCCAGGGCGCGATTTCGATGGCCGAGCTCGTACGCCGGTCCCTCCGCATGAACCCTTCGCGCGTCATCGTCGGTGAGGTCCTCGGCGACGAGATCGTGACCATGCTGAACGCGATGTCGCAGGGCAACGACGGCTCGCTGTCCACGATCCACGCGAACAGCTCCAGCGAGGTCTTCAACCGGATTTCGACGTACGCGCTCCAGGCCAACGAGCGGCTGCCCATCGAGGCCAGCCAGATGCTCGTGGCGGGCGCCGTGAACTTCGTCGTGTTCATCCAGCGGCGCAACAACTACCAGACGGGCGGCCGACTTCAGCGCATGGTCACCTCGATCCGTGAGGTCAACGGCGTCGACGGACGCGTCCTGTCCAGCGAGGTGTTCGCCGAGACGGCCGACGGCAGGGTCGTACCGCATGCGCCTCTGTCCTGCCTCGACGACCTGGTCGCGTACGGCTATCGCGGGCCCGCCGGGAACTGGGGCTGATGGGGATGACGCAGATGACGGACATCACGGGGGAATTGGCGGGGTCGACTGTGCAGCTCGCCGCGATCGGCTCGCTCGGTTCCATGGGCGGGCTCTTCTCCACGACGGTGCTGTACGCGCTGGCGTGCGGCGTCGCCGTCGGCGGCGGGCTCGCGCTGTTCGCCGTCGCGGTCCGGGGACTGCCCGCCAAGCCCGAGCACGAGAAGCAGAAGTCCGGCGAACGGGCCGGGGAGCTCATCCGGTTCGCCGGTCAGCGCGGTTCGATCGCGGCCGGAGCCGGAATCGTCGTCCTGCTGCTCACCCGCTGGGCCGTGGCCGGTATCGCCGCCGCCGTACTCGTCTTCTTCTGGGACAAGCTCTTCGGCGGCGCCTCCGAGGAGAAGGCCGCCATGCGCCGTGTAGAGGCGCTCGCGTCCTGGACCGAATCGCTGCGTGACACGATCGCGGGCGCGGTCGGCCTGGAACAGGCCATCCCGGCGTCCGCGCGCGCGTCCGCCCCCGTACTGCGCCCGCACCTCGACGCCCTCGTCGACCGGCTCCGCTCCCGTACGCCGCTGCCCGAGGCCCTGCAGCACCTCGCCGACGAGATCAACGACGCCTCCGCCGACATCATCGTCGCCGCGCTCATCCTCAACGCGCGGCTGCGCGGCCCGGGTCTGCGCCAAGTGCTGGGCGCGCTCGCCAAGTCGGCGCGCGAGGAGGTCGACATGCGGCAGCGCGTCATGGCGCAGCGGGCATCGACTCGCCGGTCCGTACAGATCGTTGTCGCCGTCTCGATCTCCTTCGTGCTCGGCCTGTCCATCTTCAACCGCGACTTCGTCGAGCCGTACGGCACGGCGGTCGGACAGCTCGTACTCGCCTGTGTCTGCGGCCTGTTCGCGCTCGGCTTCTGGTGGCTGCGCAAGCTGTCGACGATCGAGACGCCGGAGCGGTTCCTGGTGCGGGACGAGGCGGCGGTCCAGTTCGTACGTCCCCGTATGCCGGCCCAGTCGTCGGGGCCGGCTCAGCCGTCAGGGCCGTCCCAGTCGCCGGCGCCGTCCGAAGAGGGGGTACGCCGCTAATGGACCTGACCATGCCGCTCGTGATCGGCGCCGTTCTGGGCCTGGGCGTCTACGCCCTCGTACGGGCCCTGATGCCGTCGAAGCGCAGCGCGGTCTCCCAGGTCGCGCGCATCGACGCGATGCGGGCGCGGGGCGCGGCGTACGAGTCCTCGCACCGCACCGCCGACGCGGGGCGGCTGGGCAGCCTACGGGCCGGAGTGGGCCAGCGCGTCGCCGATTTCTATATGCAGCAGGGCTGGGAGCAGCGGTCGCTTCGGGCGGATCTCGCGGTCCTGGACCGAAGTTGGGAGAAGTTCCTCGCGACGAAGGTGCTGCTGGGGGCCGCGGGTCTGTTCTTCGGGCCGCTCCTGTTCGCCGTGGTGTGGACGCTGGGAGTGGGCCGCAGCCCGATCATCCCGGTCTGGCTGGCGCTGCTGTTCGCGGTTCTCTTCTTCTTCCTCCCGGATCTGGAGGTGCGGCGGGACGCGGCCGACAAACGGCGTGACCTGCGGCGCGTGATCGGCGCGTACCTGGACCTGGTGTCGATGAGCCTGGCGGGTGGCCGAGGTCTCCCGGAGGCATTGATGGCCGCCGCCGAGATCTCCGACGGCTGGGCGACCCAGCGGATCCGCAACGCGCTGGCCGACGCGCGGATCACCGGCATCAGCCAGTGGCAGGCGCTCGGTTCGCTCGGCGAGGAGCTGGGCGTCGAGGAACTCAAGGACCTGTCGGCGTCGTTGGCGCTCGTCGCGGACGACGGCGCGAAGGTCCGCGAGTCGCTCGCCTCGCGTGCCGAGACGATGCGGCATCGCGAGCTTGCCGATATCGAGGGCAGTGCGGGGGAGAAGTCGCAGTCGATGCTTGTGGCCCAACTTCTGCTGTGCGCGGGGTTTCTGGTGTTCCTGATCTTCCCCGCCGCGATGCGTGTGTTCCAGGTCTGACGCCGACTACTACCTTCTGAGAGGACAACTCACCATGAACGGACGGAACTTCAGCACCGGGATCCCGGGGGTGGACTTCCTGATCACCTTCCTCCAGGGCCGGGTGCAGCGCGCCCGCTCCGGCGAACTCGACCGGGGTGCGTCCGCGGTGGAGTGGGTCATCATCTCGGCGGTCGTTGTGGCGATCGTGGGCGTGGTCGCCGCGATCATCAACGAGGCACTGGGTGATGGCGCCAACAAGGTGAAGGACTGCATCGAGGGTGCGGACGCGGGCAACACCTGCTGATTTCTGCCACTTTCACATCCATACGGGGTTGCTGGTGAGCGTACGACGCTGGGTACGCCGCCGGGCGGAGGCCGCCTCCGCCCGCGGCGACTCCGGCATGACCGCGATCGAGTTCGTGCTGCTCACGCCCGTACTCTTCTTCATGATCTTCGCGACGGTGCAGTTCGCGCTGTACTTCTTCGCCGACCATGTGGCCCAGGCGGCGGCGCAGGCGGGCGCGCGGAAGGCGCGCGCGACGGCCGACGAGCAGCCGGGTGCCTGGCGGGGCGAGGCGCAGGACGTGGTCGACAGCTATATCGCGCAGCTGGGACCGCAGTTGGTCCTCGCCCCCGACGTGACGATGCTCCAGCCGGAGGAGAACACGGTGGGTGTGGAGATCACGGCCAAGGTGCCGACGGTCTTTCCCGGCCTTGACTTCACGGTGCATGCGGAGTCGTCGGGACCGGTGGAGCGGTTCGTGGAGGACGTGGACTAGGTGCGCTCTTTCGGCATGCTGACTCTTGTACGGGCTCGGGTGCGGGTCCTGGCCTCCGGGGACCGGGACCGGGGACTGTCCACGATCGAGGTCGTGATCCTCGCCCCCGTGATGATCCTGTTCATCCTTCTCCTGGTGGCTTTCGGTCAGGTGGTGGACGGGCGAGGGGCGTTGGACGGGGCGGCGCGGGATGCGGCACGCGCGGGTTCGATCCAGAAGGACCACGCAACGGCGATGGCGGAGGCGAGGAAGGCCGCGGAGGCCAACCTCGATGACGTCTGTTCGGGCCCGGTGACGGTGAACCAGACCAGCGAGGGCTTCGTACCAGACACGATCTTCACGGTCGAGGTGAGCTGTGAGATCCGCGGCCTCGCGATGATCGGCGTAGACATCCCCACGACGCTGACGGCCAGCTTCAGCTCGCCGCTCGACCCGTTCCGGAGGACGGCGTGACGCTGCGCTCTGCTGTACGCGGATGGGTGTCGGCCCGCCGGGCCCGCATGGACGACCGGGGCTCGGGAGCGGGCGCGGTCATCATCTTCGCGCTCGTGTTCCTGTCCCTGTCGGCCTTCGTCATCGACGGCGGCCTGTCGATCTCCAAGCGGGAACGTGCCGCCGACATCGCAGAACAGGCCGCCCGCTACGCCGCCCAGGACATCGACCTGGAAGCCCTCTACGACAACGAGGCGGGCCCTGCTCCGATCCTCTTCGAGAACTGCAACGCCCGCGTGAAGGCCTTCGCCGACGAAATGGGCATGTCCGGCGCGGACATCGGCGCCACGCACTGCGTGGCCGCGAACGCGGACGAGGTGGAGGTCGAGGTCCAGCTCACGTACTCCCCGGTCTTCACGGGCATGTTGTACGGCGGAGACGTGGTCGTCCACGGCCAGGCGGTGGCGGAGAACGAGGTGGGCTGAGGCCCGTTTGGGCCTGTCACTCGGGCTTCCACTGGGTGGCCGTGAGCACGTAGGTGCTGAGGTTGTCGTTCTCTGGTTCCTTGTTGATTCGTTTGATCCAGAGGTGAGTAACGGCGCCTTCGCTGGATGCGATGCAGATGCCGGTGTTCGCCTTGAGCAGTGAGTCGTCCCTGATCTTGCTCACTGCCACCGGCTGCCCACCCCGCGTGTGCGACAGGTACACCACCCCCATGCCGCCTTCGCCCAAGCGCGCCTGAAGTCGGTAACCGGCTATCTCACGGGCGTCGTCCGGCGCCAGGTCCTGCATGGGTGCGTCCCTCCCCGTTGGCATGGACTGGCCATGGTACGGAAGTGACAGTTGGCCATCCCAGGGAGGTCGCGGGCGGACCTTGGGGCCCTCTGACAGGCGGGGCTTGTCGGCGCCGACGCATGTGTTCCGCGGGGCGGCGGCGGAAGATCTGGGAAACCTGCACAGCATTCACCGGTAGGTCATGTGGAACCTGAATAACTGTCACACCTGTTGTGGGGCATGGGGCTTTGGCGGGTGGATGTCCGGCTTGGAAACCTGGTGGCAACTGTTGTGCGTGCAGCGGCGTGAACGGGTGTGTGAAGGAGTGGGTGTATTCGGTGAGTTGGTCGTCACGGGTGTGAAGTCGGGCATCGGAATGCGTCCCCCAGGGGCGGGTAGCGGCTGGCCGTGCATTCGTAGGCGTGCTTTGATCCTGCGCACGGCGTGAGTTGCCGGGAATGGTTCCCGGTTTTGGGAATCGGGCGAACTCCGCCATTGGGAAATTCACCTTCGAAGGGAAACGCGCGTCATGAACTACACCCCCCAGGTTGAAACCGCCGAGATCTCCGACGCCGGCTTGGACAGCGTGTCCGGTGGCCTCGCGGGCGGCATGTCCGGTGGCCTCGCGGGCGGCGGTCTCGCGGGCGGCGTGTCCGGCGGTGGCTTTCTCCAGGCCGGGTCCGTCGACGTCTGCGCCGACGTCTTTGGCGCGGCCTCGGCCGAGGGTGTCGCGGGGGGCGTCAGCGTCCACGCCGGCGCTCACTGACCGCTGACGAAGCGTGGGTCGCGGGGTCGGGCCCCGGATCGCGTGGACCGGTCCGCGAAAAGCCTGAACACTTCCCTGGAAGTGTTCAGGCTTTTCGCAACTGGTGCCCGCGGAGGGGCGGCCCGTTGCGGTTACGTCAAAGGTGCGGCCAGGGCTCCGGAGCGTATGGAGCGGAGGAGATTGGCCAGGGGGGTGGGGGTGGTGGTGAGTTGAGTGGTGGGGATGTCGCTTTCGCGTAGGTGGATCGTGGTGGGGGTGGAGGCCAGTTCGACGCAGTTGTTGCCGTCGCCGCTTCCCGAGAAGGACGACTTCTGCCAGTTGTCGGGGGTGGTCACGGTGCGCCTCACAGTTCCTTCGCCAGCTTGTGGATGAAGTCACGCGAACGTGTGGGTTCGAGTGACACAGCCTCCACCTTACGGAAGAGCGTTCGAAATGCGCCGAGTTGGGCTTCGGAGTCGATGAAGGCCACTCCGTGGGGCGCGTCGCGTACCGCAGTGTCCAGCTTGGTCACGGTGCCACCCACGTACATCATGGCGTTTGTGGCTCCGGCGAAGCCGTCCAGGTCGAAGGGGATGACGCGCACGGTGACGTGGTCCATTTCGGAGAGTTCCAGGACGCTGGCGAGTTGAGCCCGTGCGGCGGCGCGGTCGCCGACCCTGATGCGCAGGGCCGCCTCGTGGATCACCGCTTCGTACGGGATTGCCGTGGGGCTCTCGATTACGGCCCTTCGTTGCATCCGATGGCGGACGCGCAACTCCAGTTCGGCGTCGGGGGGTTCGGGAACGCGGTACGAGAAGACGGCGCGCGCGTAGTCCTCCGTCTGAAGGAGGCCGGGGACGTGCAGGAACTCAACGTCGTGCCGATGGGTGGCATGGTGCTCCACTTCGGCGATGTCCAGGAATGGCGTGGGCAGTAGCCCCCGGTACTCCTCCCACCAGCCGCGTGTCCGGTCGGTCGCCATCGCTACCAGTGCTTCGACCAACTTCTGGTCCGTGCATGCGTAATTGGCGGCAAGTCGGCGGACGGTGTTCTCGCTCATGCCTACGATCCCGGACTCGATCTGGCTCAGCCGTGCTGAGTCAGTTCCCAGTGCCGCTGCGGCCTCGCGCCCCTTGAGCCCTGCGGCTTCGCGCAGTTTTCGTAGCTCGGCCCCGAGGCGCACCTGACGTGCGGTGGGCTCCCGTCTCCGTGTCATGGGCTCCTCCTCGTCTCAACGGCCTTGGAACGGTGCCCCGTTCGGAGTGAGATTACGGCAGCGGGTTGCGAGAGGCCAATTTTGGTCTCTACTGTCGGTGATGCGTCGTACACGCTACGGAACCTCGGGGCTCCGAAAGTGCACCGCTCCGTCATGCCGTGACGGCTGCGGCAGAGCCATCGCCCGTCGACCGTCGTGCCCTCTCCTCAACTCTCCTTCCAACAAACGGAGTTCACGCATGCCCAAACCCACAGACGAACCCTGGGAGTACACGCTCCACATCCCGCACGACGTTCGAGCGGTCACCGTCTGTCGGCGTACCTTGCGCCTGATCCTCACCATCCACGGGCTCATCCGGCTCACCGAAGTCGCCGAGCTGCTGGTAACCGAGCTCGTCTCCAACTCCGTACGGCACACGAAAGGTCCCGCGTCCCTGCGGCTGCACTGGCGGGACGAAGTTCTGCGTATCGAGGCCTGGGATGCCGACCCGGAACCGCCGCCGCCTCCACGGGAGTTGGCGTACGCCATCGACGCGGAGGCGGGTCGCGGTCTCGAACTCGTCCGCGCCTGCGCCGATGACTGGGGCTGGCATCCGCTCAGGCGCGGCGGCGACAAGGGCAAGTACGTGTGGTGCGATCTGCGGGCCGCGTAGGTCGTTGATCGCGTCGGAGTGCGTCAGCGGTTGATCGACTGGATTTCCTGGACGTTCATGTCCTGGGTCGTCTCGAAGGTGCCGTCGGGGAGGTCGCCGCCGTCGCCACCGGCGCCTTCCCAGGTGATCTGCCAGGTTACGGAGGCTGACAGTTCGTACGGTTCGCCGTTGGTGGCCCGCAGGTACCTGATGCCGCACGGTGGGGTTTTGCCGGCGTCGCCCGTCTGGTACGGGGTTCCGATGGAGCCGTCGTCGTTGATCTCGCAGTCGCCGGAGGCTGGGAAGGTCTCCGCGTCGTCCGTGCCCGGCTCCAGGTGGAGGGCGACCGGCTTCGCAGTTGTCTCTGCCCAGAGGTTGGTGTTGGGCAGCTCGGCGCGGACCTTGACCTCCTTGAACGTTCCCTTGTCCAGCCAGACCCAAGTGGGCGCGTTCACCGTGGACTTGGCTTCAGGCTTCAGCTCGACCTCGGTGTCTGGGACCTTCACCTTGTCGTAGGCGTACTCGGCGAGCGTCTGAGGCGTGGGGGCGTCGGGGTCGTCGGGGATCTCGCCGGCGTCCTGCCAGAACATGAGCTGGCCGCACTTCGACGTGTCGTCGACTTCGGAGACGTCCGGAGCGACTCCGCGCCAGAAGTAGCCGTCCTTGCCGAGGTTGTAGTTCTTGTAGCCCTTCACAGTCGCAGGGGTGCCGAAGTGGTTGGCGGCGTCCTGCTCGTCTTTGAAGTGTTCAGTCCACAGGGACGTTCCGATCCAGCTTTCGCGGAGGGCGACGTCACCGCTCCCGTTGGTTTCCGAGAAGTTCTTCAGCTGCTCGGGCGTGAAGACGGGCTCGTACCAGCAGGGCGGCGGCTCCCAGTTCACGTCCGTCGACGAGAGGGTGCCTTGCTTTCCGCCGATGGAGCCGCTCACTTGGGTGACTTTGATCTGGGAATGGGACGCCGAGGCGGCGATGCTTCCCTCGTTGTCGGTCGACCCGTTGACGCCACCACCTCCGACAGCGTTGGCCGGTGCCGACGCGAGAACGATGGTGAAGATCGACGCAGCCGTCGCATACGGCCATACGCGCAGAGGCCTCACCGGGAGCAACCGCCCCTCTCCGAGCGGATCGACACGTTCTGCCAGATGCCCTGCTTGTTCTTGGCCAGACTGGCGATGTAGAAGATCTCGGGGTCCGTCCCGGGGGGATTTCCCTCAACCTTGCCGGTCTTGCGGTTCTTTGAGTAGGCCTTGCTCTCGTCGGTGCAGTACGAGAGAGATGCAGCGGTCTTGCTGTCGCTCATGGTGACCTTGGGGTCGAACGCCGGCAGCTTGCCGAACACGGTGAGATCCTTGTCCGTGTACGTCTTGATCCACTGCCGGTCCTGTGAAAGACCGGATTCGGTGTCGTAGAAGGCAAGGGCCTCACCGCCGTCGGGCTCGTTCGCGGTGATCGCCGCGTATCCGGCCCGGAGTTGTTCCTTGGCGTCATTGAGTACGGCCTGCTCGACGGGGTCGCTGCTCGTCCAGTCCTCGAAGGTCAGCTGGAAGTTGGCCGGGAGCGTGATCTCCGGACGCTTGACCTCGGACGGCGATGACGCTGACGCCGATGCCGAAGGGCTGCTCGACCCCGTATCCGCCCCCTTGATGTCATCCGACGAAGACGAATCGTCACCCCCACCGCAAGCGGTGAGCAGAAGCGCCGCTGTTGCGGCGAACGTGGCGGTCGTGGTCAGGGTGCGGCGGGCCACGGACGAACTCCCCCTAGGGCAAGGCGTGTGTGCAACAGAGAACGAAGCTATCAGGGGCAAGTAGCGTGCACTGGAGCAGCGATGGGGGATTGTGTGGGGATCGTGAGATCTGTGACATGGCAGTTGCGAAGTGGCTCACATCCCGGGCGTGGGGCGGCCGGCCGCCGGTCGGACAACTCGGGCCTAGGGGTCGGGTTGTGAGAAAGCAGGCGGCCGGAGAAGCGGCGCCCACTGCCCGACCTTCGACACCCTCCTTAAGATCTCAGTAGGCTCAGTACACCCCCGCACTCCTCCCTCCACACACGACATCAGGACACCCGCCATGGCGCGACGCACCACTTCCAGCTCGACGGGCAGTTCGCCGGGTCCGAGGAATCGGACGCCGCAGCCTTTGCCTCGGCGACGGCGTACATTCGGGGATTTTGTTAAGGCGTTCTTTGCCTTTATTGCCCTGATTGTTCTGCTGGTGGGGGTGCCGGGGGCGCTGGCCACGCAGATGGGGTGGCCGCTGCCGAGCGGGACGCCGAGTCTGGACTGGCTTCAGCAGGAGATCACGGCCGGCACGTTTCTGAATGTGCTGACCGTTCTCGTCTGGTTCGCCTGGGCCCAGTTCACGGCGTGCGTACTCGTGGAGATGAAGGCCGCGCTGTCCGGCGTCGGGGTGCCGAACCGGGTGCCCGGTGCCGGGCCGAGCCAGTTGCTCGCGCGCCAGCTTGTCGCCGCGTTGTTGCTGGTCGGCGCTACCGCGGCCAGTTTCGCGCCCGGACTCTCGCAGCTGGGACAGCAGTTGCACGAGAACCAGCGGCCGACCGTCGCCGCCGCCCAGCAGACCCCTGCCGGCCTGCTGGGGCAGCAGGAGCAGGCCGCCTCCAGTGCCGCCGCCGCGCTGGCCGAGCAGGCCGCGAACGCCGCGCAGGCCGCCGAGAGCGGGAGCACCGCCGACAGCGGCGACACGAAGTACTACCGGATCCAGCCGCCGGAGGGGCGCCATCACGACTCCCTCTGGGAGATCGCCGAGCGGCACCTCGGGGACGGGCGGCGGTACAAGGAGATCTACCAGCTCAACAAGGACCGTGCGCAGCCCGACGGTTCGAAGCTCTCCGAGGCCAGTCTCATCCGGCCCGGCTGGATTCTGCAGATGCCCGGTGACGCCCGCGGCGGCGACCTCGTCGAGATGCCGGACGAGGCCCCGGAGGTGTCGAAGGAGGTCCAGCAGCAGATCTCCGACTACTCCAGGACTGGTAGCGGGGAACAGCGGGGGAGTGGACAGCAGGGCGGTAACGGCAGTGGCAGTGGTACTGGCAGCGGGGCCGTTGATCACGACACCGCTCAGATCACCGTGCCCGAGCAGCGGCCCGGCCCTGACCAAGGTCAGCAAGGCCAAGGCCAGCAAGGACAGCAGGAGCACGCCACCTCCGCCGCCGACGACGGTGGCTTCGGGCTGCCGCAGGCCCTCCTCGGGGCACCCCTCCTCGCCGCCGGGCTCCTCGGGGCGCTCGGGCGCCGTCGCCGTCAGGCCCTGTGGCAGTCGGCCCTCGGTGCCGTCGGCGGGCGGCGCGGCATGATGGAGCCGCCGACTCCCACCGGTACGGCCGCCGATGCACAGGACGCGTTGCTCGTGGGGGCCGACCCCGAGGGCGTACGACTTCTCGACCGGTCGTTGCGCGGGCTCGCCGCTGCGCTCGCGGAGGAGTCGCGGCCGTTGCCGACCGTGTACGCGGCCTGGATGAGCAACGGCGATTTGCACCTGCAACTGGCGCAGCCCGCCGGGAGGCCGCCGGTGCCGTGGCAGCTCGGGCAGGACCAGACGTTCTGGATGCTGGCGCGGGCCGACGCCGAGCGGTACGAGGGCGTCGACACGGCGGCCCCGTACCCCGGGCTCGTCAGCCTCGGCACGATGGACGACTCGCGGCTGCTGCTCAACCTGGAGTCGGTTCCCGGCATCGTCTCGCTGAGCGGCAGCGAGGAGGACCGGGCGGGCGTGTTCGCCTCCGTGGCCGCCGAGTTGGCGACCAACGGCTGGTCCGACCGCATGACGATCACGCTCGTCGGCTTCGGCCAGGACCTCACGCCCCTCGCGCCCAACCGGCTGCGCCACCTCGACGACATCGAGGCGCTCATCGAGACCATGGAGGCGGAGACCAGGCAGCGCCGCGGGGCGCTCGGCGCCGCCGGTCACGACTCCGTCCTCACCGGGCGTACGGGGCCCGCGCAGCACACCCGTTGGGCCCCGCACCTCGTACTCCTCGCCGCCGAACCATCCGCCGAGGACGCGGTCAAGCTCGCCGAACTCGCCTCCGATGCCAGCCGGTTGGGCATCGGCTATCTCGTCGGTACGGAGTCGGGCGATCTGCCCGGTGCCGCCTGGGAGATGGAGATCACCGGCGAGGGCAAGCTGCTCGCACCGCTCCTCGGGCTCGAACTCGACGCCCAGTTGATGCCCGTGGCCCAACAGCGCGCCGTCGTCGAGCTGTTCGTCGAGGCGGACCCCGAGCGCGAGCCGAACGGTCCGGCCGCCGATCCGCCGTTCCTCGTCGACATCAGCGAGCAGGGACGGCCGGCGGTGTATGCGCGGCTTGTCGGGCCGTACGAGATCATCGGCCTCGATACGCCGGACGGTGAGCGCAGCCCGCTGCTGCACGAGGCGCTGGCGTTGTTGCTGCTGCACCGGGAGGGTGTGCACCCTCGGGTGCTGTCGTCCGCGCTGTGGCCCCGCGGGGTCACGGAGGATGTGCGGGACGCGCTGGTCGAGCGGCTGCGGGCCTGGCTGGGCAATGATCCGGACGGTACGCCGCGACTTGGCACCGACTCGACGGGGCGGCTCAAGCTGGCCAAGTCGGTAGTGTCCGACCTGGATGTGCTGCGGTCGCTGTATCACGAGGCGACTCAGGGGCGCGGGGTCGACAGCCGGGCTGTGCGGGGGCGGTTGCTGACCGATGCCCTCGTGTTGGTGCGGGGGCCCTTGTTGGCCGAGCGGCCGGCGGGGCGGTATGGGTGGCTCACCCACGAGATCATTGATGCGCAACTGCCCTTGCTTGTTGCTGATATTGGGCTGGCGTTGTCGGCGTTCCATCTTGAGAAGGACCGGGCGGGGAAGGCCATCGAGGCGTTGAACGCGGCGCTCGGCTCCGCGCCGGGCGATGAGCGGTTGTGGCATGAGTTGCTTCGGGCCACTCATGCCACGGGGGACGCTGCGCAGCTTCAGAGGCTTGCTGCGGACTTGGTGTCTCGGAGTGGGGCTCGGGGGCTGCCGCCGCGGACTGAGGCTCTGTTGGATGAGTTGCTGCCCTCCTGGCGGAGTGGTGTTGCGGCCGTTGGATGAACAGTTGCCCGGAGCCTTTCGCTGTGCCCACCCTCCCCCGCTCTCGGCTTCGCTCGAGCGGGGGGACCCCCATCGCCCTGCGGAACGTATGCCCACAGCGGTAGCGGATCGCTCGCCCACAGCGGTGCGGTAGTGGCAGGGAGCCTCTCGTGGAACTGGCCTTGATTCTTGGCGCTGCCCTTTGGGGTGCGCTTGCCGGGATGTTCGTGCCCCGTGCTGCCTATCGGCTCTCCGTCGAGCCCGAGGAGGAGTGGCGGGCCCGGTGTCCGGATGGGCATGACATCCGCGGCTGGGTTGGGCCGGCTCGGTGTGCGGGGCGGGCGTATGGGCCCAGTACGCCGCTCGTCGTCGTCACCGCGCTGGTGTGCGCCGCTCTCGCCGCTGCCGCCGGTACTCGGCCCGAGCTGGGCGTCTGGCTGTTGGTTGCGCCTTTCGGGGTGCTGCTGACCCTTGTGGACTTCTCGGTGCATCGGTTGCCCGACGTCGTGAATCTGCCCCTGGCCGTCGCCGTGCCGGGGCTGCTGGGGATCGTGGCGCTGGTGCCGGAGAACAACGGTGACTGGACCGGCGCGTTGCTCGGCGGGCTTGCGTACGCCGGGTGGTTCTTCGTCTGTTTTCTCATCAGTCCGAACTGGGTGGCCTTCGGGGATGTGAAGGTCGGGCTCTGGCTGGGGGCCGTCCTCGGCTGGTACGGGTGGGGGGTACTGATGCTCGGTGCCTTCGCCGGGTTCTTTCTGGCGGGGTTCTACGCGGCCGGGCTCGTCGTTACGCGCAGGGGCGGGCGCAAGACCGCGGTGCCGTACGGGCCCTTCCTCATCGCCGGTGCCTTCGTCGGCACCCTCATCGGGGCGTTCGCGGCCTGACGCGAGCTGCCCCAAAGGGCTGGCGTACGCTGGATCAGTCCGTCCACACCCTGAGGAAAGGGACCGCCCCGGTGACCGCTAAGGCCGACCTTCAGTCCGTCCTCGACCGTGCCGCCGAGGGTGGGCGGATCACCCCGGAGGAGGCGCTCGACCTCTACCGTGACGCCCCGCTGCACGCGCTGGGCGCCGCCGCCGACGCCGTACGCCGTCGCCGGTACGCCGGTACGGAGCACATCGCGACGTACATCATCGAGCGCAACATCAACTACACGAACGTATGCGTCACAGCCTGCAAGTTCTGTGCCTTCTACGCGCCGCCGAAGGCCACCGACAAGGGCTGGACGCGCGATCTGGACGACATTCTGCGGCGCTGTGCGGAGACCGTCGAACTCGGCGGTACGCAGATCATGTTCCAGGGCGGGCATCACCCGGACTACGGCGTCGAGTACTACGAGAAGCACTTCGCCGCCATCAAGGCCGCGTACCCGCAGCTCGTCATCCACTCCCTGGGGGCCTCGGAAGTCGAGCACATGGCCCGTATCTCCAAGGTCGGCGTCGAGGAGGCGATCCAGCGGATTCACGCCGCCGGGCTCGACTCCTTCGCCGGTGCCGGTGCCGAGCTGCTGCCCGCGCGGCCCCGCAAGGCGATCGCCCCGCTGAAGGAGAGCGGTGAGCGCTGGCTGGAGATCATGGAGGCCGCCCACAACCTCGGTGTGGAGTCCACCTCCACCATGCTCATGGGTACGGGCGAGACCAACGCCGAGCGCATCGAGCATCTGCGGATGATCCGTGACGTACAGGACCGGACGGGTGGCTTCCGCGCCTTCATCCCGTACACGTACCAGCCCGAGAACAACCACCTCAAGGGTCGCACGCAGGCGACGATCTTCGAGTATCTGCGCATGATCGCCATCGCGCGGCTGTTCATGGACAACATCGCCCATATCCAGGGGTCGTGGCTCACCACCGGCAAGGAGGTCGGCCAGTTGTCGCTGCACTACGGGGCGGACGACCTCGGTTCGATCATGCTGGAGGAGAACGTCGTCTCGTCGGCCGGTGCCAAGCATCGCTCCAACCGGCTGGAGATCATCGACCTGATCCGTAAGGCCGGGCGGGTGCCGGCGCAGCGGACGACCACGTACGAGCACATTGTCGTGCACGACGACCCGGCGAACGACCCTGTCGACGAGCGGGTCCAGTCGCACATCTCGTCCACGGCGATCGCGGGTGGGACGGCTCATCCCGAGTTGAAGCTCCTCGCCTCCAACTAGCTCCAACCAGCCTTCCTGTGCTGACGATTCACGCCGCGGACGAGCTCCGCCACACCTGGGACGACCCCGCTCCGGTCAAGGACGGGGCCGTCGTGGTGGAAGGGGCACGGGTCGCGGCGACGGGCTCGCTCGCGGACCTCCAGGAACGCTTCCCGGGCGCTCGCGTGCGGCGGTGGCCCGGGGTTCTCGGGCCCGCCCTCGTCCACGAGGGGTCGCTGCCCGAGGCGCCTACGCCTCGGGAACGGCTGCATGCGGTGCTGAAGCTCGGGGCGGTGGCGGTTCTGGAGGTCTACGCCGATACGCCCGAACTCCGGTCCGCAGCTGAGCGCAACGACGTGGTCCTCCTCGCGAGCGCGGCGCCACGGCCCGCGATCCTCCGGACCGGGCGCGCCGACCTCGCCGTCTTCGACGAGTCCGGCGCGTGTGTCGCGACCGTGTGCGCGGGGCGACTGGTGCACCGCCGCAGATAGCGGTCAGCCCACTGTCTGAGGGAGTCGTTCCGAGCCGACTTCGGGAGTCACTCCCCGCTTTCGACCATGATCGATGGCAGTGACTTCTGATGTCACTCGGTCTCGATCACGTGGACGCTGCCCAGGTCCTCGATGGTGCGGTGGGGCACGTATCCTCGCGGCCGGATGGTGAAGGAATCGACGCGAAGCCGTTCCGGGCGCATGAAGAAGGCCGCCCAGACGCCTGCAGGCTGAGCCTCTTCGGGCATCCCGGGCTGCTGGAAGCGTCCTTCGAGCACCACGAAGTAGCAGGGGTCGGGCACGGATCGCACACCGCCTGGATGCAGGAGCTGGGTGGCGGCATCGCGGGTTGTTGCCACGACGCGGATGCGGGACGGCCGTGGGTCGCCGTGTGCTCGGGACCAGGCCAGAGCCTCATCACGGATGCGGGCCAGGACAGCAGAAGTCGGATTCTCATTGGTCATATCGCCCCCGGTGGAGAAGCACACCACCTCACAGTTCCACCGCAAGACGCCGACTACATCGAAACTTACTGACATCGCAGAGCCAGTCAGATGGTGACTCCCGCAGTGGCTTCGAAACGGCTCCCGCAGTGGCTTCGAAACGGCTCCCGCAGTCACGTACAGAGCCCAGGTATCCGACTGTGCATCCTGTGCGGGTGCGCCGAGGTTCTGTATCGAGTGGCTTGTTGTTGCTTGTGCCCTGGCCGATGGTCAGCGTCATGGCTTTCCTCGTTCGGGCTCAGGCCGCGGTGCGGCCGTTTGTGGTGATGAAGTCGATCGGCTGGGAGGTGCGGCCTTCCAGGGCGAGGTCCGCGGCGATGTCGCCCATGGCGGGCGAGAGCTTGAAGCCCTGGCCGGAGAAGCCGGCCAGCAGGACGATGTCGTCGCAGCCCGGCAGGGGGCCGACCAGCGGCCGGGTGCTGTCGGTGTAGCCCTCCATGAAGACGGACAGGCGCACCGGATCGGGGTTCAGGCCC